>JAPLLF010000796.1 GCA_026387715.1 Pseudomonadota bacterium | reverse complement strand
GGTGATGGCGGGCGACGTCCGCCGGAAGGGCGCGTCGCTCGGCACCGTGCCGTCGTACACCGACGATCCGAACCAGCCACCGGGCCTCGTGCTGTCGGACGTCTCGCCCGAGGGGCCGGCCGCGAAGGCCGGGCTCAAGGGCGGCGATCGGATCATCGCCCTCGACGCGCACGAGATCCGATCGGTGAACGATCTGATGTTCGTGCTCGTCGCGGCGAAGCCGGGCACCGACGTCAAGGTCACGTTCGTGCGCGACGGCAAGACGCAGACGGTGACGGCGACCTACGGCGTCCCGACCGGCCGTCGCTGAGGCGCACGACGTGTCGATCATCGGTTGAGGTTGACGCGTTTGACGTCGACCCCACCCGTTGACCCTTTGAACGGCGACGTCGAGGTTGACCCCAGGCTGGCCGATCGTTGTCGTCGACCCTTCGCCTCTCGCCGAGGGGGTGTGCGCTCGTCAGCGCGGCAACGTGCACGGTCGACGATGGGGTCGACCTCGCCGTCGCCGTCGAAGGCGTCAACGTCGGGGTCAAGGTCAGCGAGGACGACGTCGTCAACGCGCGGGTCAATTCACTTGCCGCAGCCGGTCTTGCCGCGCATGGCGCCGAGATCGAGCTTGCTGTCGGCGAGGCCGCGCACGAGGTCGCGCGCGAGCGACGCGATCATCGCCAGGTGCGGGAAGTCGATCTTGCCGACGGTGTCGCAGGTCTCGTGATAGCAGCGGGCGTCGGGCGTCCAGAAGAACACGTACGGGATCTTGGCCTTGCAGAACGGCACCTGGTCGCCGCGCACGCTGTGGCCGCCGAGGCCGACGCGCAGCTTGGGGTAGGCGTCGTCGAGCCGATCGAGCAGCTTGCCGGCGGCGGTCGTCGGGAACGAGCCGAACGCGTAGACCGCCCGGGTCGAGCTGTACGAGCCGACCATGTCGAGGTTGACGAACGCGACCACCTTGGCGAGGTCGACGCGCCTGGGTGGGTGGGCGACGAGGTGGGACGAGCCGAGCAGGCCGAGCTCTTCGCCCCCGAACGTGACGAAGACGATCGTGCGCTTCGGCTTCGGCTGCTGGACGACGGCCTGGGCGATCGCGAGCAGCGCCACGACGCCCGAGGCGTTGTCGTTCGCGCCGAGGTGCTTGTCGCCGACGTGATCGTGGTGCGCGCCGACGACGACGAGCTCGTCGGTCTCGCCCGCGACGAGGCCGACGAGGTTGGCCGTCGGCTGGCCCTCGGCGTCGAACGCCTGCGCGTAGGTGCCGTCGTCGGCGCCCGGGGTGAGGCCCAGGCACGTGAAGCGCTCGGTGATGAGCGCGCGCGCGGCGAGGTCGCCGGCGGTGCCGGGGGCGCGGCCGTCGAGCTCGGGAGAGGCGAGCGCCGTGAGCCGGGCGCGCAGCGCGGCCTCGTCGAACGGCTTGCCCTCGGTGCAGGGGTCGGCGGCGGCGGCGGTGGTGAGCAAGGCGAGGGCGGCGAGCACGCGGAGCATGCAGGCGAGACGCCGCGAGGCCGCGCAGGTTTCACGCGTTCTTGCACCCAAGCGGGCCGCGGCGGTCGGTGTCCCTGTCCTCAGCGGCCGCGCGCGAGCGCGTCGACCCGCTTGAGCAGCGTCGGGAGGCGATACGGCCCGTGCATCGCGCCGACCCGCGCGGCCGCCGCCGCCTCGTCGATCCCGACCGCGGTGACGTAGAGCGGGCTCGCGCTGGCGCCGCGCGTGATCGCGCTCGCGTCGCTGCCGGCGAACCGCGTCTTGGCGACGCCGACGACCGGCACGCCGCACGCGGCGTGGAGGTGCGCGCCGAGCCCGGGGCGCGCGGGGCCGAGCCGCACGTAGCCGTCGATCACGATCACCTCGAGGGGATCGTCGACGAGATCGAGGAGCGCGCGCAGGTGCGGCAGCTCGTGCGCGAAGAACCGCCCCGGCTCGTACGCGGCGGGTGCCCCGTCGCCGTGCAGGACGAGCTCGACGATCGGCGCCGCGTCGGTCCACGCGTCGAACCCCACGAGCGCGGCGGTCGTCGTCGTCGCGCCGTAGTCGACGTCGAGCGCGACGATCACGCGTCGTCGTCGGCGGGGCCGAGCGCCGCGAGCTTGCTCTCGAGCCCCGCGCTCCGCCGCCTTGCGCTCCTGGGCCTCGCGATGCTTGCGCTCCGCCTCGGGGTCGCCCTTGCGCTCGGCCGCCGCGGCGCGCTTCTCGGCCTCCGCGGCGCGCCGCTCGGCCTCCGCGAGCTTGCGCTCGGCCTCCGCGATCTTCCTCTCGACCTCGGACATCTCGACGACGGCAGCGGCGGCCGGAGTGGGTGTCGGCCTGGGGGTGGCGAGCTGCTCGGCGCGCCGGGTCTGCTCGACCTCGGCGGCGCGCCGCTGCATCTCGACGCGCGGCGCCGCGGGCAACGGCGCCGCGGGCGTGGTCGGCTTCTTGAGGCTCGCTAGGAACGCCGCCGACTTGGCCTGCGCCGCCTTCTGCTTGTCGAGCGCGGCCGCGACGGCGGCCAGCCGCTTCTTGTCGGGATCGGTCTCCTCGACGACCTCTTCGTCAGCCTCGCCGTCGTCGTCCTCGCCCGCTTCTTCGTCCGCTTCCTCTTCTTCGTCGGTGAGCTCCGGATCGGGTGCGGCGGGCTTCTTGAGGCTCGCGAGGAACGCGGCCGACTTGGCCTGTGCGGCCTTCTGCTTCGCGAGGGCCGCAGCCACCGCGGCGAGGCGCTTCTTCGTCGGATCGGTCTCCTCGGCAGGCGGCTCGGCTTCCTCGACCTCGGCCTCGGCGGCGTCTTCAGTCGGCTCCTCATCGACGACCGCCGGCTTCGCCGATGCGGCGAGGGCTGCCTTCTGCTTGTCGCGGATCGACCTCGCCGCGGCGAGCCGCCGCTCGTGGGCGGTCAGCTCGCGCGCGACCGGTGGTGGCGGGAGCTCGTCGTCGTCTTCGTCATCATCATCATCATCATCGTCCTCCTCCGCGTCGTCGCCGGCTGCAAACTTCGTCGGTGGCCGCACCAGCTCCGGCTTCGTTCGTACGGGTGCAGGCTCGTCGGCCTCGGCCTCGGCCTCGGTGTCGGTGTCGGTGTCGGTGTCGGTGTCGGTGTCGGTCTCGGTCTCGGCCTCGGCCTCGTCGTCGGTCTCGGTCTCGGTCTCGGTCTCGGTGTCGGTCTCGGTCTCGTCTTCGTCGTCGAGGCTGCGCAACGCCGCGTCGTGATCGACGACCTCCGCCTCTGCCTCCGTCTCTACCTCGACGACCTCGCGTGTCGTCACTACCCGCAGCGGTGCCACCGGCGCCGCGGGCGCGGCCGCCGGCTTCGGCGCCATCACGGCCGCGGCCATCGCCGCGAGCGCCTCGAACCCCGGTGGCTCGCGATCGTCCGGCAGGCATCCGGGCGCATCCGGCTCGAAGCTGCCGATCGCCGCGAGCGCCGACAGCGTCACGCCGACCCGGCGCAGCGTCGCCTCCGTCGCGCCGTGGCCACCCGCGACGAGCAGCTCGCTCGCCTTCGCGCGCAGTCGCGCGATCGCCTCGCGGTGGGCCTGCCCGGCCGCGAGGTCGCCCTCGCGCAGCCGCTGGGCGGTGTCGAACATCTCGTCGAGCTGCGGGCGCGCCTGCCAGTACAGCTGGTTGACGACCCACGCCGAGATCGGCGGTCGCTCGGTGCCCGCGATGCGCGCGGCGCCGAGCTTGTTGCCCGCGGCGCGCACGGCGGCGGCGAGCCGCTTGCGCTCCGCGACGAACTTCGCGTGCGGGACCGAAAACAGCTCCGCGAACGCCGCGGCGTATTCCATCCCCCGATGCTATCGGATTCGCGGGCGTGTCATGCTCGCGGTCCATGAGCGAAGCAGGGGGCGGCCTCCGAATGATCGCGATCGGCCTGGCGGTCGCCGCGGTCGGGCTCGCCGGGGTCACCGCCCTCGTGGTGATCTCGCGCGACGGCGGCGGTGGCGCGAGCGGGGCGCCAGGGATCGACCACGCGCGGGCGAGCGAACCCGCGATGCCCGAGGCGCGTCACGTGGCGGCGACCGACCTCGTGCGCCTCAAGCGCGACGCGGTCGCCGCGGTGCTCGAGCACGGCGATCCGATCGGGCTCCGCGTCAGCGACGCCGACCTGCGCGACAAGCTCGGGCTCGGGAACGACGAC
>JAPLLF010000406.1 GCA_026387715.1 Pseudomonadota bacterium | reverse complement strand
AGGTCTCCGACACGCGGTCCCGGCAGAACTCGGTGCCAGAGCGGAACGCGTCCTCGGTGGTCGGGGACTTGCCCAGCGTCATTCGCTGATCAGATCAAACGTCGTCGTCGACGACAACCAAAAAACACCAAACTTCTAGAGCTCGATACCGAGGGTCTCGGCGAGCGATCTCCACTGGCGACCGCCGACCACGACGTGATCGATGATCGGGATGCCGACGAGCGTGCCGACCTCGCGGAGCCGTCGCGTGAGGTCGATGTCCTCGGGGGAGGGCGTCGGATCGCCGGACGGGTGGTTGTGCACGAGCACGCCGCCCGCCGCGGCCATCCGCACGAGCGGGCGGAAGATCTCCCGGGGGTGGACCTCGACGCCGTGAACCGAGCCGCGGCCGACCTCGAGGATCTCGAGGAGCTGGTTGCGAATGTCGAGGCCGATCACGAGGAAGATCTCCTGCTTCTGACCCGACAGGCGCGGCGCCACGAGCTCGAACACGTCGGCGGGGCGGGTGACGGTCGAGCGATCGCACGCGGCCTCGACGGCGCGCCGACCGAGCTCGAACGCCGCGCAGATCCGGGTGGCGCGCGCGAGCCCGACGCCGACGATCTGCGCGAGCTCGCGCGGCGAGGCGCGCGCGACGCCTGGGAGCCCGTCGCTCGCGTCGAGCATCGCACGCGCGATCGCACGGACCGGGTGGTCGCGGACCCCCGTGCCGATCAACAGGCCGAGGAGCTCCTCGTCGCTCGCGGCGGCGACGCCACGGCGGAGCAGGCGTTCGCGGGGGAGATCGATCACGGGTGGTTCCGAGGATGGCGCGGCGCTCACCCGGGGCGAGACCAGCAAGACGCGTGCGCACCTCGATCGTCGCGACCTCGCTCTCTAGTCAACGGGTTACGCGGGTCGCGCGGCCGGCGGTGGCCGCGGGGTGGACGCGGTGGCCGCGGGGCGGACGCGTGGGAGCTGCGTGCTAGCATCGCCCGATGTTCGTGTGCCCCGAGTGTGGCGACGCACAGCCGACCGACGGTCGATGCAGCGTCGACGGCACGGCACGTGTGGCGGGCGGGGAGGACGCATTACTTGGCACGAGTGTCGGCGTGTATCGCGTCGCGCGGCTGATGGGGATCGGCGGCATGGGCCGCGTCTACAAGGGCGTGCACCCGACGATCGGGAGTCGCGTCGCGATCAAGGTCCTGTCGCGCGAGTGCAGCGATCGCGGCGAGCTCGTCGACCGGTTCTTCGCCGAGGCGCGCGCGGTCAACCTGATCCGCCACGAGAGCATCGTCAACGTGCTCGATCTGGCGATGCTGCCCGACGGGCGGCCCTACATCATCATGGAGTACCTCGACGGCGTGCCGCTCGCGAGCATCCCGGCGCCGATGCCGCTCGGTGGGCTCGCGCGGCTCGCGGCGGAGATCCTCGATGCGCTCGCGGCGGCGCACGCCAAGGGGATCGTCCATCGCGACCTCAAGCCCGACAACGTGTTCGTGACGCCGAACGGGCGCGCAAAAGTCCTCGACTTCGGGATCGCGAAGCTCGACGACGCGCTCACCGGCAAGGCGACGCGCACCGGCTCGCTGCTCGGCACGCCGCACTACATGTCGCCCGAGCAGGCCTCGGGCAAGGTCGTCGACCTGCGCGCGGACCTCTACGCGATGGGCGTGATCCTGTTCGAGTGCGCGACCGGCGAGAAGCCGTTCGTCGCCGAGTCGCTGTTCGAGCTGCTGCGCCTGCAGGTCGAGGCGGCGCCACCCTCGCCCCGGCAGCTCCGACCGGACATCCCCGCGGAGCTCGAGCACGTGATCCTCGTCGCGCTCGCCAAGGCACCCGCGCAGCGGTGGTCGACCGCCACGGCGATGAGCGTCGCGCTGCAGCACGCCACCGCCACGCTGCCGCCGGAGCAGTGGACGCCGATCACCGGCGCGGGCGTGCGCACGACCGCGGCGTGGGCGCCGACCCCGCCCGCGAGCTGGCGATCGTCGGCGCGTGGCGACGCGCCGGCCACGCCGCTGCCCCTGCCGCCCGCGCCCGCCCGCGCCCACGCTGGGCGATGGTGGCTCGTCGTCGCGGCGGTCGTGATCGTCGGTGGCGGCGTCACCGCGGGCGTGCTCGCGACCCGCGCCGGGGACGCGCCAGCCAGCGCGACGTTGCTCGTCGCGGGCACGCCCGTGGCGCCACCGCTCGAGCTGCCGCCGCCGGCTGCGCCGGTCGAGGCACCGGCACCGGCATCGGCACCGAGGTCGGCGACGCCTCCCCGTCACGACGACGACGACGGCGGCACGCTGTCGGCGGCCGAGCAACGCGCGCTCGACACGATCAAGCAGCTCCCCGCCGATCAGCAGCTCGAGCTCGCGCCGCTGATCGACCTCGCGCACCTGCCGACGGCCGAGCGGGCCCGGCGCGTCGCCGCGTTGCAGGACAAGCTCGGCAAGCTCGCGGCTCCCGTGACGCCCACGCCCACGCCCGCACCCACGGCGGTGACGGCGGCGCCGGCGGCGACGGCTGTCGGCTGGCCGACCGAGGCGCGCGACCTCACCGGCTGGAAGCTGGCGCCGACCCGCGTCGATGCCGCCGGGTTCGTTCGCTACGCGCTCGCCCAGGCGGCGCAGGCATCCCCCGACGTCAAGCTCACGCGCATCGAGCTCGACGGCGTGCGCGCCGACGGCACCGTCGATCTCACGCTACCCACGGCGTCGGCGCCGCACGGCTCGATCGAGCTGCGGTTCGTGTCGCCGTCGCGCATGGTCCGCGATCCGTCGCTCCCGCTCGGCGTCCCCGCCAGGTTCGACTGCGAGCTGCGGATCGAGGTCGAGCCCGGATCGATCGCGATGCGCGCGCTCGACAACCGCGCCTGCAAGGAGCCGATCGTCGCGGTGCCGCGGTGCACCGCCGCCGCCGTGTGGCAGCGCGCGATCGCCAAGCAGCCCGCGCTCGCGACCGCCAACGCCGTCGCCCAGCTCAGCTACTACGGCTTCGCGACGACCAAGGGCGCGGGCGCCTGGTACTTCACGATCAAGGACGTGATCAGCGAGCGCTTCGACGACGGTTGCTAGCTTCGACGCCGGGTCCCGGCGAGCTCAGGTCGCGGGGGTGAGCAGCTTGTCGAGCTCGCCCGACGCGATCAGCGCCTCGAGGTCGTCGGCGCCACCGATCAGCGTGCCCTTGATGAAGATCATCGGGAACGTCGGCCAGCCGGTCCACATCTTGAGCGCGGTGCGGCGCCGCCACTCGCTGAAGTAGCTGCCGTAGTCGAGCGCGTGGAACTTCGTGCCGCGCTTGGTCAGCACGTTGCGCGCGCGGCGGGGGTTGGGGTTGCCCGACATGCCGACGATGACGACGTCGTGCGCGGCGACGGCCTGCTGGACCTCCTCGACGATGTCGCGGTGGCCGTTCGCGACCTTGTCGCGGATCGCAGGGTGGATCTTCGTTTCGTCCAGGAGCTCGCGGGTCATGCGTCGTTGTATCAGCTCTGGCCGAGCGCGCGGCGAAGCGAGACCCACGCGTTGGTGAGCTGGAACTGCGCCAGGATCAAGTTCCCCTCGGCCGTCGTCACCGCGGTCTGCGCGTCCGCGAGCTCGATCTGCGAGCCGAGGCCCTGGGCGTAGCGCGCGTCGGCGAGCTGGAGCTGGCGCTGCGCCGCCGCGACCGCCTCGGTCGACGCCGCGACGTTGGCCTGGTTGGCGACGATCTGCGCGCGGGCCGACTCGAGCTGGGCGGTCAGGTCGACGAGCAGCGCGTCGCGCTGCGCGAACGTCGCTGCGAGGTTGGCCCGGGCGATCCGCTGATCGGCCGCGGCCCGCCCGCCGTCGAACAGCGCCCAGGACAGCGACACGCCCACCGCCCACGACGGCGGCGGATGCCAGTCGTCGGTGCGCGGTCCCCACTGCGTCGAGGCGGTGGCGTTGAGCACCGGGCGCCGCTCGGCGTACGCGGCGGCGAGGCTCGCGTCGCTCGCGAGGATCTGCTTGTCGAGCTGCACGAGCTCGGGGCGATGGCCGCGCGCCGTGTCGACGAGCGCGGCGAGCTCGGGCGGGCTCTCGGTCGGCGGCGCCGGCCACGTCGGCTCGACCGCGGGTGAGCTCGCGACGTCGAGCCAGCCGATCGCCGCGCGCAGATTCGCGATCGCGATCGCCTCGTTGCTCTGCGCCTGCGCGAGCGCGGACCGCGCGTTCGCGGCGCGCGCCTGGGCCTGGGCGACCTCGATCGGATCCTTGGCCTGCGCGGCGACTAACCGCCGCGCCTGATCGAGGTGGAGCTCCTCGCTCTTCACCGTCGCCTCGGTGACGCGCACGATCCGCGCCCGCGCGACCGCCTCGAGGTACGCGGCCTCGACGTTCCGGCGGATGTCGAGCTGCGTCGTGGTCAGGCCCGCGGCGGTGGCGGCGGCGGTCGCCTCGGCCGCGCGGATCGTCGCGCGCGTCTGGCCGAAGTCGGTGATCCGCCAGTTGGCGGTCGCGCCGAGCCCGGTCGACACCGTGGGATCGAGGAAGCCGCCGCACATCATCGTCGGATCGGCGCCGCACGCGCGCGCGTAGTACGTCGAGCCGAGGCTCGCCGACGCGCTGAGCGACACCGTGGGTCGCAGCGTCACGTGCGCGAGCTCGATGCGCGCGTTCGCGACGTCGATCGCGAGCTGGGCCGTGCGCAGATCGGGCTGGTGCTGCAGCGCGAGCGCGATCGCCTGGTCGAGGCTGAGCACGGTGTGCCCGGTGGCCGGCGCGGAGACCGGCTCGTCCCATCGCAGCACGCCGGGCAACCACGACGGCGAGTCGGTGGCCGCGGGTGGAGGGAGCGGCGCGGGAGTCGGCTGCGCGCCGGCGGTCCCGGAGGTCGCGACGACGAACAGCAGCGTTGCGAGCTTCATGACTCGTACCTCAGGGCGGTGATCGGATCGAGCTTCGACGCGCGGACGGCCGGATACAGGCCGAACACCACGCCGACCCCGCCGGCGACGCCGAACGCGACGGCGGCGGTGGTGGCGGGGAAGAACATCTTCCAGCCGAAGTAGTCGGCCATGTAGTACGCCGCGCCGTAGCCCAGCGCGAGGCCGAGCAAGCCGCCGACCGCCGACAGCACCAGCGACTCGACGAGGAACTGCATCATGACGTCGAGCGGCTTGGCGCCGACCGCCATGCGGATGCCGATCTCCCGCGTCCGCTCGATGACGCTCACCAGCATGATGTTCATCACGCCGATGCCGCCGACGAACAGCGACACGGCGGCGACGATCGCGAGCAAGGTCGCGATCCGGCTCGTCGAGTCTTGCTGCGCCTTGGCGAACTCCGCCGGGTTGCGCACGCGGAAGTCGTCGTCCTGGCTCGCGTCGAGGTTGTGCTTCTGGCGGAGCAGCGAGCCGATCGCCGAGACGGTGCGCTCGGCCACGTCGTCGCCCGTCATCTGGACGAGCAGCTGCCCCTTGATGTAGTTCGCGACGCCCAGCCGCTCGAGCTTCTGCTGGTACGTCTTGATCGGGATGATCACGGTGTCGTCGAGATCTCCCATCGGGCCGGCGCCCTTGCCGACGAGCACGCCGATCACCTCGTAGGGCTGGTTGCTGATCCGCATGGTCTGCCCGACCGGGTTGGCCGTGCCGTACAGCTGCGTCGCGATCGTCTTGCCGATCACCGCGACCTTGGCGTTGCCGACGTCGTCGTCGAACGTCGCGCCGACGCTGACGTCCCAGTTGCGGATCGTGAACCACACGGCGGTCGTGCCGTTGATCGACGTGTTCCAGTTCTGATCCTCCGACGCGATCTGCGCCTTGGTCGACATCACCGGGGCGATGGCCTTGATCGTCGAGATCTCGGTCTCGAGCGCCGCGAGGTCCTTCCACGTGATCGAGGGCCGCGAGCCCGCGCCGCCGGCGGCCCCGAACGTCGACTGGTTGCCGTTCATCACCTGCAGCACGTTCGCGCCGAGGTTCTGGAACACCTCCTTGACGGCCTGCTGCGCGCCCTGGCCACCGGCGACCATCGCGATCACCGCGCCGATGCCGAACACGATGCCGAGCATCGTGAGCATCGAGCGGACCTTGTTGCGCCACAGCGCGCGCAGCGCGAGCCACAGGGTGGTGAGCGGGTTCACGGCCGGGCGTCCTGGGGCGGCGCGGCGGGTGGCTCGCCGGGGCGCGTGAGCGCGGCGGCGGCGGTGGCCGCGTCGATCGGCGCCTGCGCGCGATCACCCACGATCAGGCCGTCGCGCAGCGTGATCACGCGCTCGGCGTACGCGGCGATGTCGAGCTCGTGCGTCAC
>JAPLLF010000224.1 GCA_026387715.1 Pseudomonadota bacterium | reverse complement strand
GGCGACGTCATGCCCGCGACCGTCGAGCTCGACGCCAGCGACAAGCCCTACCTCCGGTTGATCGTACGCCTCGACAGCCGCGCACGGTCCGTTACCGTTCGCCGGGTGGCGTCGTGACGTCAGCCGCCACGGCCACGGCCACGCGGAAGCGGAGTGGCCCGAAGCCCGCGCCGATCGAGCAGGTCGACGGCAGCTGGACGTTCAAGCCGCGCCGCGTCGTCGAGCTCGCCGCCGTCATCGAGCCGGGTCACCTGCTCTACGTGGCACCGGCGCCGTTCGGGGCTCGCTGGGATGCGCGTTGTGGTGAGGCACCACGGTTCGCCAATCTCGAGGCCCTGCTCGCCGACCGCGGCATCTCGCTGGCCTATGCCGGCTGCTACTACTACCGGGCCGTCGCGCTGGTGACCCCGTGAAGGCGTCCCACGTGACCGGTGACGGCGTGTGGCGCTCGTCCGCGGCAGAGCTGCGGGGTTCGCTGTCGATGCTTCTGGCGGCACGTCAGCCGCATCTGGCAAGCGGCGTCATCGACAGCCAGATCGTGGCGTTCGCCGTGGTCGCCGAGCAGCTGCCGAACGCGTCGACCGCGATCCGCGTCGCGCTGGCCGAGCGCACACGCCTGGATCAGCCGCTCGCCGCCGACGCGACCGACGCCGACCACCTCGATCACACGTTCGCGTGGATGCGCTACCGCGCGCTGATGGCCGTCGCCGAGCTGGCGCGGATCCAGCTGCACGCCGATCTCAAGGCCGCCGAGCTCGCCAGCTGGCTGCGGGGCGCATCGTGACCGCGACGTACACGCCCGCGCTGGTGTCGTCCCGTGATGGCCTGCCACCGCTGGCGGTGCAGTGGCACGACGCGCTGGCGGACGTCATCATCCGCTACCCGGCTGGCGTCGTCCGACTCACGATCGACGTCGCCGAGCGGGAGCGGCCCCCGTCGATCCGCATCGGCCCGCGGTTCGACGCCGACGCCGACGCCGACGCCGAGCAGGAGCGACCCCGCGTCGTCTGGCTGCGGTTCGAGCTGGTCACCGCGGACTCGACCGAGATCGGCGCGACGATCACGCTCAAGCTGCGCGTCGAGCTGACCTACTTCCCCGGCGTCGACCGCGCCCGGCAGTGGGTCGCCGTCTCGTGGGCTGCCTTCTGCGCGCATGAGGCGCTCGAGCACGTCACGGTCGGCGACCTCGCCACGCGCGTGATCAACCCGCATCGACTCGGGGCCTTCGACGCCGACCACGCGAATCCGCGTCGTCAGACGCTGGATCGGTCCCTCCGCGACACCATCCCCGAGCCGCCCGAGGCGCTCACCCCCGAGACGCTCGAGCGGGCCATCGCCACGATGCTCGGCTCGGAGGCGTCCGCGTGGTTGAGCGACAACCCGGTCGAAAAACCGCGGCCGACCATCGACTCGTTCCTCGCACCACTTCGCCGGGGCGCGCCGTGACCGACGACGACACCAGCGACCTCGCCAGCTTCGAGCGCGAGCTGATGATCAGCCTGCTGCGCGACAGCTTCGCGGACTTCGTCGACCGCTTCTGGCCTGTCGTCACCGGCAACGAGTTCGTGCCCAACCGCGCGACCACGGCGATCGTCGCGGCCCTGCAGGACGTCGCCGACGGCACCGAGACGCGCACGTTGATCGCCATCGCCCCGGGCACGGGCAAGAGCACCGCGTTAGCTCTCTACAGCGCCTGGCGACTGGTGCGCGACCCGAGCTGGCGATCCATCCACGGCGCCCACGCCAGCGACCTCGCGACCACGGAGTCTCGTCGCGTTCGTCGGCTCGTCGAGAGCGACGACTTCCGGTCGATGTTCCCGGCCGTTCGACTGCGCGCCGACGAGAACACCGCGGCCCATTGGGCGACCGACCGTGGTGGCGTCTACTACGCGATCGGCCTCGACAGCGGGGTCACCGGCAAGCGCGCCAACGAGCTCGTCCTCGACGACGCGATGAACGCGATCGACCGGTTCAGCAAGGCCGCGCGCGACCACGTGTGGACGTCGTTTTCAGAGGGCTTGCTGTCGCGGCTCGACGGTGACCGCGCCCCGGTCACGGTGGTCATGCAACGTCTTGATCGGGACGACCTGATCGGCAGGCTGATCGCCGCGGGGGGCTGGAAGCTCGTCGAGTTGCCCGCCGAGTCCGATGACGGCGAGCTACTCGCGCCCAACGTGCTGTCGCGGCAGAAGCTCGACACGCTCAAGCTGCAGATCGGGGCTGCCGTCTACGCGACGCAATACCTGCAGCGATGCAGCGACGACACGACGGCCGTGATCCGCCGCTCGTGGTGGCGCTTCCATCACCCGGCGCACGTCGCCGTGAACACCCCGCGGCCGTCGGGATGCGACACGACGATCGAGGCGGTCGCGACCCCGAAGCGATGCGCGCGCGTCGTGATCGCCGTCGATCTCACGTTCGGATCGATGAAGGGCGAC
>JAPLLF010001132.1 GCA_026387715.1 Pseudomonadota bacterium | reverse complement strand
AGCCCGGTGCGCGTGATCGAGGCGAACGCCGCCGCCAGCTCGGGGCGGAGGCGCGCGAGGAACGCGTCGCGCGCGGCGACGATGGTCACCGCGAGGCCCGCGAGCTGCTCGTCGTAGACGTCGAGGAGATCGTCGACGGCGGCCCGCGCGATCCGACCTTCGCTCGCCTGGCGGAGCACGCTGTTGCGGGTCTTGACCACGCGCTCGTACTCGCTCGCGGTGCCGAGGTAGCTGGCGTCGAGGTTGAACACGCCGCGATCGAGGAAGCGACGACGATCGCCCGGGGAGCCCCGCGGGAGCGCGAGATCCTCGGGCGTGAACACCACGACGTTGAAGCCGCCGAAGTACCGCGCGACCGGCCGCATCGCCTTGCCGTCGATCTTGGCTTGCTTGCTGCCGTGCTGCAGCGTGACCTCGTAGGTGCGGGTCAGGTCGTCCTTGCGCACGCGGGCGGCCAGCGAGGCGCGCTCCTTGCCGAACCCGACCAGCTCGCCGAGTCGCGTCGTCCGGAACGAGCGCAACGCGGCGATGCAGAAGATGGCCTCGAGCAGGTTGGTCTTGCCCTGACCGTTGTTGCCGACGAACACGTTGAAGCGCTCGCGTGGCGTGAGCTGCAACGCCTCGAGGTTGCGCAGGCCGTCCGCGAGCAGGACCTCGAGGTACACGCGCTCCGAGCCCGCTAGATGCGCATCGGCATCACGACGCCGAGGTACTCCTCGCCCATGAGCGGACGCAGGAGCCCTGGGTCGAGTTCGCCACCGAGCGACAGCGTGACCTGATCGCTGGTCATCTGGCCGAGCAGCTCGACGACGTACTTGGGGTTGAACCCGATCGACATCGGATCGGCCGCGTTGTAGTCGGCGTCGAGCTCCTCGCGGACCTCGCCGAGATCCGGGTTGTCCGAGGTGATCGTCACGCCGTCCTTGGTCGCGCTGATCTTGACGCCACGGGTCTCCGACGACATCAGCTGCGCGCGGCGCAGCGCGTCGATGAGCCGGGTCCGGTCGATCGTGATGACGCGCTTGTGGTCCTTGGGGATGACCTGCTCGTACGGCGGGAACTGCGCGTCGATGAGCTTCACCGCGATGGCGACCTCGTCCTGCTGGAGGAACAGGTGCGGGGTCTTGATCGCGAGCTTGCAGGTCGGGCCGCTCTCGAGGACCTTCTTCATCTCGAGCAGGCCCTTCTTCGGGATGATGACGCCCGAGGTCAGCACGGGGCCGTTGGGGATCGTGCGCTCGACCTTGCTGAGCCGATGGCCGTCGGTAGACACCATGCGCGCCTTGGTGCCGTCGCACTCGAAGTACACGCCGTTGAGGTGGAAGCGGGTCTCGTCGTTGCAGACCGAGAACAGGGTGCGATCGATCATCTCGCGGAGCACCGCGCTCTCGATCGTCGAGTAGGTGGCCTCGCGGTGTTCGGGCACCTTGGGGAAGTCGCGGTCGGGCATGCCGACGATGCGATACGCGACCTTGCCGGCCTTGATCTCGGCCCAGTGGTTGTCGGTCTTCTTCAGCGTGATCTCGTCGCCCGGAGCGTTCGAGACGAGCTCGTAGAGGTTCTTGGCGCCGAGCGTGAGCCCACCCTCCGACGTGATGTTCGCCTTGAGCTCGGCGGTGAGCGAGACGTTGAGGTCGGTGGCGGCGACGAGGAGCTGGTTCTTGCCGGTCGTGCGTAGCAGCACGTTGGCGAGCATCGGCATCGTGCTCTTGCGGTCGGCGATGCCCTGCGCGAGACGAAGTCCGCGGAGAAACTCTACTTTGGCGATGCGGAATTCCATGGTCAACCTCGGGCTCGGCTCGGTCGGGTCGGACGGATCATGCTCGGATCCGGTTCTCTTCTTCTCTTAGAAGAGGATCTAAGATCTTCTTTAGAAGAGGTAGTAGTAGGTCCTGTGGATCGTGAGGATAGATCTGTAACTCTTCGGTCTGACAGCTGAATCAGGCAGGTCGAGGGATAGCGTGCGCTGAGGTCATCGCGGTGGATGACATGCACGGAACCTGTGGACAAGTGACGCTGCGAAGTTGTTCGAGATCTGGCCGCACGTGGGATCACAGGGATCTGCACAGAGATCTTCACAGGGGTCGTCATCGCAGGATCTGCGTTTCGACCGCGTGGATCTCGGAGCGGAGCGACGAGTCTTCCTTGATCTGCTCGGCGATCTTCTGGACCGCGGAGATGACCGTCGTGTGGTGCTTGCCGCCGAACGCGCGCGCGAGATCGGGGTAGCTGTCCTTGGTGTGCTGGCGCGAGAGGTACATCGCGACGGCGCGTGGGTGCGCGAGCGACTTGGTGCGCTTGTCGCTCTTGATCTCGTTCGGCTTGATGCCGTAGTAGGTCGCGACCGTCTTGATGATGCTCTCGACGGTGATGATCTCGCGCGGGCGCGCCATCGAGCCCAGCGTCTCCTGGGCGAAGTCGAGATCGATGCGTCGCTTGGAGAGCGACGCGTAGGCGGCGAGCCGGATCAGCGCGCCCTCGAGCTCGCGGACGTTCGACTTGATCGACTGCGCGATGTACATGGCCACGTCGTCGGGCAGCACCACGGCCTCGACGGCGGCCTTCTTGCGCAAGATGGCGAGCCGCACCTCGAGCTCCGGCGGCTCGATGTCGGCGAGCAGGCCCCACGAGAAGCGCGAGCTGAGGCGATCGGTGAGATCGCGGATCTCGTTCGGCTTGCGATCGGCGGTGAGCACGATCTGCTTCTGCGAGTCGTACAGCGCGTTGAACGTGTAGAAGAACTCGATCTGCGTGCTCTCCTTGCCGGAGAGGAACTGCACGTCGTCGACGAGGAGCACGTCGATGCCCTCCCGATAGGTCCGACGGAACTCGGCCATGCGGCCGGTCTGCACCGCACCGACGTACTCGTTGATGAACCGCTCGCTCGAGATGTAGAGGATGCGCGTGTCGGGGCGGTTGGCGAGCTGCTGGTGGCCGATGGCGTGGAGCAGGTGGGTCTTGCCGAGACCTGCCGGGCCGCAGATGAACACCGGGTTGTACTTCGGCGGATAGCTCGACGCGGCGGCCTGCGAGGCAGCGAACGCGAGCTGGTTGGACGAGCCGGCGACGAACGTGTCGAACGTGTACTTCGGGTTGAGCGAGGGTGAGTCGGGCATCACCACGCGCTGGGTCGCGGCCTCGCGCGACGTCTCGATCGGCTGGGGCGTGGCGGGCGCGGGCGCGAAGGGCGCGACGAAGGGCGCGACGAAGGGGTTGGCCGGCGGCACGTCGTGCACGGAGCTCTTGGCGAACGTCTGGATGGGGAGCGAGAGGGTGCCCCGTTCGCCGAGGCTCGGGATCGGGCTGCTGGGCCGATCCACGGCGGGTTCAGGGGCATGTTCGTCGCGCGTGACCCGATCGGCGGCGAAGGCGATGCGAACGACCTGTCCCAGGCTGCGGAGATCTCCCACGACCTGTTCCGCGAAGTTCTGTTCGAACCAGGATCGAACGGTCAAGTTGGGGGCGCGCAGCACCAGTAGATCCCCGGTCAGCTCGACCACTTCGATGGGGTCGAGCCACATCTCGAAGTACTTGTCGGACATGCCGAGCTTGAGGCGACCCAGCGCCTCCGTCCAGAGTGGAAGAATTCCGACCGTGTCTGTAGGAAGTTCTTTAATTTCGTATGTTTGCACGTCTTTGTTCACAGGCAAAAGAACAACCAATCCAGAAGTTATCCACAGTCCTTCTGGACTTAGATCCGCCCGATCCGTGAGCCAGTTATGGCGTTCACGAACCGCTACAATCTCGGTTTGGTAGCAGAGGCGCGAAAACCAGCGCAACCCCTAAATGCATGAAGATCCACTCCGGAAAATCTTCCCGTTCCTCGGTGCCTCTTCGAGATCCTTCTAAGATCCTCGTCGGTCACCAGCTTGACTTCAGGGGGTGTCACGCGTATCGATCACCGCCCCGTTCTCACAGGACAATACAGTGTCGAAGCGTACCTACCAGCCGCATAACAAATCCCGCAAGCGCACCCATGGTTTCCGCGCTCGCAAGAAGACCCGTGGTGGTCGTGAAGTCCTTCGTCGCCGTCGTGCGAAGGGCCGCAAGCGAATTTCGGTGACCATCGCGAAGAAGTGAGTGTGCGCCGTCCCGGCGACCAGCAGCTCGGGATTTCAAAGGACATGCGGCTGCGCCAGCGCGCCGACTATGTCGCCGTGCAGTCCTCGGGATCGAAGGTCCACGGCAAGCACTTGCTCGCGATCACGCGTCGTCGAACCGATCCCGCCCTCGCGGGTCGGTTGGGTTTGACGGTCACGAAGAAAGTTGGAAACGCGGTCGTTCGAAATCGGATCAAGCGAATGGTTCGCGAGTGGATACGTCTGCACGGCTGGGTCCCGACGGGATGGGACATGGTTCTTGTTGCCAAGGACAGCGCGGCACGGCAGGTTCACCCCGACGACTTCGCGCCCGATCTCACGAAGATCCTGCGCCACTTCTCCACATGACCCGCTCGTTCGCCGACACCATCACCGCGCTGCACCGAACGCTTCACCGCGCCCTCACCTGGGTGGTGTTGTCGCCCGTGATGTTCTACCGAAACGTGCTGTCGCCGATGAAGCGCCAGCCGACGTGTCGGTTCCTGCCGACGTGTTCCGAGTACGCGCTCGATGCCGTGAAGCACCGCGGAATCGTCGTCGGTAGCGTGCTCGCCGCGTGGCGGGTGCTGCGCTGCAATCCGTTGTTCAAGAGCGGATACGACCCCGTTCCTCGACGCGCAGCTCGGTGCGATCACGATCGCACCAGGCTCGCGACTGCTGGCCATGATCATGGGCAAGTTCACGCCCAGGAGCACCGATAGATGCAAGACCAAGGGAAGCGACTCCTCCTGGCAGTCGCCGCCGCGCTCGGCGTGCTCCTCCTGTTCCAGTTCGTGTTTCCTCACAAGGAGGAGCCGAAGCCCGCGGCCGGCTCGGGATCTGGATCCGGAGCGGCGACCGCGACCTCCGCGGTGCCACCCGAAAAGGTTCGACTCGACGTCGGGCCGTGCCACGCCGCGCAGGCGGAAGCCGCGCCCGCGCCCCGCGGCCCCGAGCAGTTCCTCGACGTGAACTATCCGGGTCACTTCTCCGCGAAGTTCTCGAGCTACGGCGGCGAGCTCGTCTCGTGGAAGCTCGCCGATCCCCGGTTCGGCAACGACGCGACCAAGGGCGAGCTGCTCCCCGATCACACCAAGTTCGCCGAGTACGGCGCGTTCGGCCTCAACTTCACCTGCGATTCGACGTTCCATCTCCCGCTCGCCAGCGAGTGGAAGGGCGAGCTCGTGTCGCCCAACGAGCTCAAGTACACGTGGCCCGCGACGCCGTCGGCGACCGACGTGTTCTCGGTCGAGAAGCTCTACAAGATCGATCCCGACTCGTTCAGCGTGCGGATGACCGCGAAGATCGCGATGAAGCTGCCGGCGGGCAAGGAGGCCTACCAGACGCTCGTGATGACCGCGTTCGAGAGCCAGGATCCCAAGACGGCCGACAAGGGCTCGTCGAGCCAGACGATGGCACGCGCGTGGCACAGCGCGGCATATCGCGATGGCGCGGTGACCAACACGTCGATCACCGACATGATCAAGGATCGCCCCGACGGCATGGTGCGCCACGCGCGCGCGATCCGCTGGAGCGGCTTCGAGCACCCGTACCTGCTCGTCGCGTTCGCGCCGCACCCGGATGGTCCGACGTCGCTGTTCGAGAAGTTCGCGCTCGTCGACAACACGAGCGGCCTGATGGCCGACGCGATCAACTTCCCGCGCGTGACCGTCAAGGCGGGTGATGCGGCGGTGACCCACGAGGTCTACGCGTACCTGGGCCCGAAGAACTACAAGGATCTCGAGCGCGCCGACGACGTCGCCGGCTTCGAGAGCGGGTTCAAGGCGACGATCGATCTCGGCTGGTTCGCCTTCATCGGCCGGCCGCTGATGTGGCTGCTGCTGAAGTTCCAGAGCGTCGTCGGCAACTGGGGCCTCGCGATCATCCTGCTCACCTTCCTCGTGAAGGGCGCGACGCTGTTCTGGACGACCAAGTCGATGCGCTCGATGAAGGCGATGGCCGCCCTCGGCCCGCAGATGAAGGCGCTCCAGGCCAAGTACGCGGACGACAAGCAGCGCCTCCAGGCCGAGACGATGGCGCTGTACAAGGTGCACGGCGTCAACCCGATCGCCGGCTGCCTTCCGATCCTGCTGCAGATGCCGATCTGGCTCGCGCTCTATCGCATGCTGTCGACGGCGGGCGAGCTGTACCAGCAGCCGTTCATCACGGGCTGGATCAACGATCTGACGGCGCCGGATCCGAGCCACGTGCTGCCGGCCATCCTGGTCGTGACGATGTTCGTGCAGGCGCGGCTGACGCCCGCGACCGGTGATTCGACCCAGCAGAAGGTCATGCAGTACGGCATGCCGCTGATGTTCGGCGTGATGTCGTTCTTCTTCCCGGCCGGCCTCACCCTCTACATCTTCACGAACACGCTGCTGAGCGCGCTGCACTCGGTCTACATGAACAAGTACGACAAGAAGAGCCTCGCGATCGCCGCGCAGATGAAGGCGAACGCGGAGAAGCTGGCGCAGGAGGCCGCCGTGGAGCCCAAGGGTGGCAAGAAGGCTCCCGCGCCCGCGACGCCCGCGCCGAAGAAGCCCGTGAACGGTACGTCGAAGTCGTCGACCTCGAGCGCCAGCGCCGAGTCCGACTCCGATCCTGACGAGTCCGAGGAATCCGACGAGCCTGCTACGTCTGCGGCAGGTTCCGTGTCGGGTACTGAGAAACCCCGCCGTCGCAAGAAGAAGCAAAAGCGGTGAGTCCCGTGGAGGCAGCTGTGTCCGAGACCGAAACCGAAACCGATCGCGAAGACCTCGTCGAAAAGGCGAGTGAGTTCTTGCTCGGCGTGCTCCAGCGTATGGGGATCACCGCCGACATCGACATCAAGGATGATTCCGACAAGACCGTCCTGGAGATCCAGACGTCCGACACCGAGCTCGTCGTCGGGCGCCGGGGTGTCGTGATCGACGCGCTCCAGCACATGGTCAACAAGGCCATCTACAAGGAGCGCTCGACCGAGCGCGGCAAGCCGCTCGTGATCGATGCGGGCGGCTTCCGCGACAAGCAGGTCGATCGCCTGCGCGGGATCGCCCAGAAGATGGGCGAGAAGGCGCTCCAGACCAAGACGATCGTCCCGCTGCAGCCGATGACGCCGCACGATCGGCGCATCGTGCACATGTGCGTCTCGGAGATCCCGGGCCTGACGACGCGCAGCGAAGGCGAAGGCGAGGATCGGCACATCACGATCGTGCCGACCGAGCTCGCATAGCGCAGCACGGCACGTGAACGACACGATCGCGGCGATCGCGACGGCCGCGGGCATCGGCGGCGTCGGGATCGTGCGCGTCAGCGGCCCGCGCGCGATCGAGATCGTCGCGGCGATCACCGGGGTGGTCGGCCTCGATCGGCGGGTGCGAGTGGCGACCGCGACACGCACCGATGGCGGCGTGCTCGATCAGGTGATCGCGTTCGCCATGCGCGGCCCGCGGTCGTTCACGGGAGAGGACGTGGCCGAGCTGCACGGCCACGGCGGCACCCACAACCTCGCGGCGCTGCTGCACGAGGTCGTCGTGCGGGGTGCCCGGGTCGCCGAGCCGGGCGAGTTCACCCGGCGCGCGGTCGAGCACGGCAAGCTCGATCTGCTCCGGGCCGAGGCGCTGCTCGGGGTGATCCATGCCGGGAGCGAGCGCGCGTTGCGGATGGCGCAGGCCACCCTCGGCGGCCGGCTCGGTGACGAGGTGCGGGCGATCGAGACCCGCGGGTTGCGCTTGCTCGCGGAGATCGAGGGTCGCATCGACTTTCCAGATGAGGATCTCGAGCCCGCGAGCGTGGCGTGGATCGGCGAGGAGGTCATGGCGCTGGCGACGGCGTGCGCTCGCCTCGCGGACAGCTTCCGTCATGGCCGGGTGGTCGAGCGCGGTGTGACCGTGGCGCTGGTCGGCGCGGTCAACGTCGGCAAGTCGTCGCTGCTCAACGCGCTGATCGGCAGCGAGCGGGCGATCGTCGATCCCGCACCAGGGACCACGCGCGACTACCTCGAGGTCGCGACGAGCTGGGACGGGATCGCGGTGACGCTCGTCGATACCGCCGGCGTGCGCGAGACCGGCGACGCGATCGAACGGCGCGGGATCGAGCTCGGTGAGGCGCGGGTGGCGACGGCCGAGGTCGTCGTGGTCGTCAACGATGGCGTCGCGACCTGGGATGATGGAGCGCGGTTCGGGGCGCGGCTCGTGCTGGTGCGGAACAAGGCGGATGTCACCACGACAGTGCCAGAGGACGCAGGGCTCGCGACGTCGGCGGTCACGGGCGCGGGCCTGGTGGAGCTGCGCCAGCGCGTGCTCGCGGTCGCCGGGGTCGCGGATCGCGAGGGTAGCGAGCAGGCGTTCGTGACGACCGCGCGGCAGCACGAGGTGACGACGCGGGCGGCGGTGGCGTTCGCGGCAGCACGCGAGGCGTGGATCTCGAAGTTCGTGATCGACGAGGTCGTCGCGCTCGAGGTACGGGCCGGGACGCAGGCGCTCGCGCAGCTGCGAGGGGTCGAGGTCGGCGAGCGCGTGCTCGACGAGGTGTTCGCGCGCTTCTGCATCGGCAAGTGATCTAATCTTCGCGCCGTGACACTCGATGACGAGGCCCGCGCGGAGCTCGACGAGCTGGAGGCCACCCATCGACTCCGCGGCGAGCGCGTGCTGGCGGGTCGACAAGGTCCGACGGTGCTCCTCGATGGGCGGGAGGTCATCAACCTGGCCTCGAATGACTACCTCGGGCTGGCCGGAGATCCGCGCATCGCCGAGGCGATGGCGCACGCCGCAATGGCGTGTGGGGTCGGCGCTGGGTCCTCGCGGCTGATCGTCGGCAATCACCTCGAGCACGTCCAGCTCGAGCGCGCGGTCGAGGACTGGCTGCGCGTCGACGGCGTGCGGACGTTCAGCTCCGGCTACGCCGCCAATGTTGGTGTCTTGACGACACTATTGAGACCGGGCGATGTCGTGTTCTCGGACGAGCTCGATCACGCGAGCGTGATCGACGGTTGCCGGCTGTCACGCGCGAAGATCGTCGTCTATCCACATCGCGACCTCGGTGTGCTCGAGTCGCAACTACGCGAGATCACGGGATCTCGTCGACTCGTCGTCTCGGAGTCGCTGTTCTCCATGGATGGTGATCTCGCGGATGTTCGAGGGCTATCGGAGCTGTGTCGACGACATGGTGCCTATCTGGTGCTCGACGAGGCACACGCGATCGGCGTCTTCGGGAGCGAAGGTCGTGGGCTTGCAGCGGAGGTTGGTGTCGTGCCGGACGTCTTGATCGGCACCTTCGGCAAGGCGATCGGGACCTCGGGAGCGTTCGCTGCCACGAGTCGTGTGGTGGCTGACCTGCTGTGGAATCGTGCGCGGTCGTTCGTGTTCTCGACGGGGACGTCGCCGGCGCTCGCGGCCGCCACACGTACTGCCATCGGCATCGTGCGTGGTGGTGATGGTGATGCGCGCCGGCAAACGCTCGAGCGTCATGCGCGTGCGTTTCGCGCAACTCATCCAACGATCTCGGGTGATCTGCGAAGTCCGATCGCGCCATGGATCGTCGGTGATGATCGACGCGTGATGCGCACGAGTCATGAGCTACTCGCTGCAGGCATCTTCGCGCAGGGAATTCGGCCACCAACCGTGCCTGAGGGCACTGCACGGATTCGGTTCGGCCTCAGTGCCGGACACACGGTGAAGCATCTTGAACTCGTGGATCGTGCGCTGACGACATCGCGTGCGTGATGTTCCACGTGAAACATCTCGGAACGGTGAATCATGACTGAGCTCCAGGACCTCGATCAACGTGTCCTCTGGCACCCCTTCACGCAGATGAGCGAGTGGGATCCCCTCGTGATCGCGGAGGCGGCAGGCTCCTACCTCATCGATACCGAAGGTCGTCGCTATCTCGATGGGGTTGGATCGTTGTGGTGCAACGTCCATGGCCACCGTCATCCGGTGCTCGATCAGGCGCTACGCACCCAGCTCGACAAGGTCGCGCACTCGACGTTTCTCGGCCTCAGTCACCCACCTGGCATCGAGCTGGCGGCTGCGCTTCTCGAGGTCGTTCCACGTGGCCTTCGTCGGGTGTTCTATTCGGACTCGGGATCGGCTGCAGTCGAGATCGCGCTCAAGCAGTCCTTCCAGTTCTGGCAACTCACCGGGCACCCCCACAAGCAGCGATTTGTTCGCTTGGTCGACGCCTATCACGGTGACACGCTGGGT
Source organism: Pseudomonadota bacterium (assembly GCA_026387715.1). Taxonomy (GTDB): domain Bacteria; phylum Myxococcota_A; class Polyangia; order Haliangiales; family Haliangiaceae; genus JABFXX01. The sequence continues at coordinate 68,872 of JAPLLF010001132.1, read as the reverse complement.
GCTGTCGGCGTCGGTGGGATCGATCTGTTTCATCGGGTGTTCGGTCCCTTGCTGGTCCAGAGCATCCCCCTCGAGACGCCATTTCAGACGGATGGTGTTGCTGTGCTCGCGAAACTGGCGAAGCTGCTCGAGACGAGCGGTGACACGATCGCAGCCGTGGTGATGGAGCCCTTGATCCAGGGCGCGGCCGGGATGCTGACCCACCCGCCTGGTTTTCTTCGAGGGGTCGAACAACTCTGCCAGGAGTTCAGCGTTCACCTGATCGTCGACGAGGTCGCGACTGGATTTGGTCGAACCGGCACGTTGTTCGCGTGTGAACAGGAAGGTGTTTCGCCCGACTTCCTGTGCGTCGCAAAGGGGATCTCGGGTGGCTATCTCCCGTTGGCCGCGACCCTGACGACCGAGGCTGTGTTCGCCGCGTTTCTCGGCAAGCGCACCGAGATGAAGCACTTCTTCCACGGTCACACCTACACCGCCAACCCACTGGCCTGCGCCGTAGGACTGGCCTCGCTACGACTGCTTCAGGAGTCGACGCTCGCGAATGCCCAGCAACGAATCGGAGAGTTGTCGAGCACGCTCGCGCGGGTGCGAGGTTGGCGAGGCGTGCGTGACGTTCGGCAGCGCGGGATGATGATCGGCATCGAGCTGTCCTCGATCGAGGGTCGGTCGCTCGGTGTCGAGGCCTGCGTGCATGCACGCGAGCTCGGTGTGATTCTGCGTCCTCTGGGAGACGTCATCGTCTGGATGCCACCACTCACCCTCTCTGCTGACGAGCTCCAGCTACTCGAGCAAGCCACTCACGAAGCTATCGAGTGTCTGTAGTTCCACGTGGAACATTCGCGAGTGCTCTCAGCGGCCTGATCTGGGTTCGCCTCCAAGCCTGATCGCGCTTCCTCCATGCTGTAGGATCGCATGGCAACGGCTGGGTCGTGCATCCCATCCTTGGGCTCAGACCGTCACCTGAAACGGTGGTTCAGGTGATGGGATGCGTCTTTCGCTACGGTGAGCGACGATCCGCTCGCGGTGTTGCATCATCCGTGGCGGATGGTCGCCAGCGAGCTGCTCAACTCGACCAGGTCGCCAACCAAGGTATTCGAGGCGCCGGTCACCACCCAGGGATCACTGCGGTTGGAAGCTTTCGGGTCGACCTTGCATCCTTCGATCAACTTGAATGTTCCACGTGGAACGACCGAGAGAAGTAGAGGCGGCAAGGCGTGCCCGTTTCCCTTGGATCCAGACTCGCTTCACGTGGAAGCGATCTTCAGCTCAGCCAAGCCCACTGTGGTGAGCTGGCACAAGGCCCATGTTTTTGGGTCTCCACACCGACGTGGTCGCTGGGCCAACAGTGTTCCACGTGGAATGCCACAAGACCAAATCCCACATTCAAGCTGGCGACCGGCTCCGCGGATCTGTGCGTAGGCAGGATGGCCGCCAGCGGGATGCTCAACTCGACGAGGTCGCCAACCGAGTTGCTCGAGGTGGCCAGCGCCGCCCAAATAAGGATCGCGGCGGTTTGAAGCTTCTAGGGTCGACTTTGCATCGATGAACTTGAATGTTCCACGTGGAACGACCGAGAGAAGTAGAGGCAACAGGTGCCTGTTCCCTTGGATCCAGACTCGCTTCACGTGGAAACGCTCTCTGGATCCACCAAGCCCTCATAGTTGAGCTGGACACAACGCAGAGCCCATCTGCTCGGGGCTCCGCAACGAGTTCGCGAATTGTCGACGTGGTTGCTGGGCGAACAGTGTTCCACGTGGAACGCCAGGAGCCCCAGTCCCAGGCAGGTCGGCTCTCTGATGACCCGAGACACTGCACGTCGCCCTGCTGCTCACAACGGAGTGGTTTCGGTTGGCCGACGGCGCTCTCGACGGCGACGGCCACCTGGGGCTCGTCGTCGACGACGAGGCTCTTGAGCGACCGATCCGTTCTTGCGCAAGGAGCTCTACGACGCGGTGGCGGATCTCGGGCTGTTTCCGATCGCTCCGAGGAGGGGATGCTGTTCAGCCAGATCGTGGCTCGTCCCACCGAGGCCGATCGCGCAGGCCCCCAGCACCAAGCGTTGGCTCATACGCAGAGATCGTGTGCGGGCTTGCGTCGAGATCTCACCCGAGACGCAGAACGGTGCAGGTGTGAATCGGCTGGGTCGTGTCGGACTCCTGTGGGGAGACGGTAACGTACGGCTGCATCATCGGTTGTCCATGGTCGACGACTCGGTCGAGTGTGGTGCGAGCATGGCGCGGTGTTCATGGGTGAGTTGGGCACAAGCAGTCGACCGACACGTGAACCTAGCCATCGATGCACAAATCGCCGTTGGCTTGGCCATGGTGCGGGTATCGGTGTCGTCGTAGATCCAGCATTTTGGCGGTGATCCAGCCAACCGGTGCGAAGCCGCTTCCGTGTTTCACGTGGAACGCTTCGAATCTCGTTTCCAACTTTGGGTGGTGAGGTCACCAACATCGGAACCTCACAACTTCCGTCCACCATGCCGACACGGCATCAGGTTCGTCGGCAACATGGTGGCTCGCGGTCGGAGCTGGTCATGAGGGACATCTGGCCACCGCATGCCTTCGGCTTGAAATCATCATCGGCTGCTGTGGTGGTGGCCGTGGTCGTCGTCGTCGTTGTCGTGGTGGTGCTCGTGGTGGGGTGGTGGTGGTCGTCGCCGGTTCGCGAAGTCGAGCCGAATCCGAGGTTCGAGTCCGAGTCCCCTGATCGAAGACGGCCTGTATGGGTGGTCGCGTCGTCTCCTCGACGATCAGCTCGTCAACCTCGTGCAGAACGCGTCGCAGGCGACTCACCGGCGCCGACAGCACGGTGTTGCGGAGCGCGATCAACGTCGCGATGCCAGGGTGTGAGTGCTTGAGCTGCTGCTGCGGACTCTGCACTCGCCGAGGACGACCTGCGCCGCTCGAACAGCTCGCATAGGGCAACGGGTTTGTCATTCGTCTGTCCCACGCACCGACGTGGTGGGCTCGTTCGCGCTCCTCCCGATTCGTCGTCGTGGTGTTCGTGGTCGGTCATGGTCGTGGTTGGGGTTTGCTGCCCAGGAAGGTGCCGTCCAAGCCCTTGCTCAAGAGGTCGTGAAGCTTTCGTCGATGAGAACCAGCGACATCCGTCGCCACCCATCACGTCCGCGTGATGATGAGGGCGCGCTGCTTGTTCGCGAGTGTGTAGCTGTGGCGTTCGACGTCGACGAGATCATCGCGTCGCTCCCCTTCGAATCCGATCACGATGCCACCGGGTCGAACGTGCGCACGTCCACGTGTCAGCCACTCGGCGAGGTCGAAGGTCGCTCGAGACATCGCCGCATCGTAGTCATGAACCGCATGTTGCTCGAGTCGCTCGGCGCGCGCCTCGAGCGGAAGCCCGAGCTCGCGCGTCGCGGTTCGCAGAAACGCATGCTTCTTGTGTACGGGTTCGAGGGAGATGAAGGTCGAGGTTGGAAGGCAGATCGCCGCGATCAAGACCGGAAAGCCACCACCCGACCCGACGTCGAGGACGCGAGCAGATCCCGCGAGTAACGGAACAACATGAATACTATCGCGGACATGCTCGCGAATCTCGTCGATCGTGCGAGCGGCAGAGAGGTTGATCTTCTGGTTCCAGCGATGGAACAACGTGATCAGCTCGTCGAGCTGGGAGGCATGTCGGGCGAGGAGCTCGCTGATGACGCTCTGCGTTATCACAGGGAATCGACCTCGAAGAGGAGCTGACTGGCGCGAGGAATCACGAGCAGGGAACCGGTGAGCGTGGACAGCGCGATCGGCGCGATCGGCGCGAGTAGCGTCTGTCTCACGATATCCTCGCTCAAGCTGCTCGCGAGCGCGAGCCTAACGTTCGCGGCGAGACGTGGGAGGATACCGATCTGGAAGATCGCCTCGTTCACGACGTCCAGCGGCCCGATGCCGTCGGGACACGCCGCAGCGATCACGAGGAGCCCTCCGGCGGAGACCAGCGGTGCGCAGGCGGCCGCGATCTTGGCGGCCTGATAGAGCGAGGCGGTCACCGGTAGCCCATCGGAGGCGATGACGGCGGAGGCACGTGGTGATCGCACGGTGAACCACGGTCGCGCGAGCGCGCAGCCCACGCGGTGGGCGTGCACCAGGTCACCCGCGACGACTGCCTGGATCTGATGGTCGGCATCGACGACGCCGTTGAGGAGGAACATCGGTGTCGCGATCGCCCGGACCGCCTCCTCGAGGTCGGCGCGGACAGGATTGCCATCGACGATGCCGGCGCGGGCACGGAGATGGGCCTTGTGGGCGTGGTTCGACCGGATCGCGCGGGCCTCGCCGAGGCCGGGAAAGATCGCCTTCGCCCCGGCCGAGAACCCCGCGAAGTAGTGCGGCAGGATGCAGCCGGTGGCGACGACGAGGTCGGCATCGACGACGCAACGATGGACCCGGATCGGCGTGCCGCGCGTGGTGACGCCGAGGTCGACGAGGTCGGTGGGGTCATGGCCGTCGTGGTTCACGATCGTCATTCCCGATGGCAGGTCGAGCGCCGCGAGGTCGGCTCGTCCATGGGTGCCGGTGGCGACCGCGATCGTGAGCCGCACCTGCGCGGGCAACCGCCGCGCGATCGCGTCGAGCATCGCCCTTCGAGGCTCGTCCCGGGTCGCGTCGCTCACGATCACCGTCACCCGCGATCCACGCCCTGCCGTCAGCGCCCCGGCGCCGATCGGGGCGTCGAGGGCGTCGTCGAGGAGCCCTCGCAACGGGCGTGGTGGTGGTGGCATTGGGGCGGCGAGGACCCGCGCGCGATCATCGACCTCGACGACGAGGGGCGTGGGGCCGTAGGGCAACTCGATCCGCATCGGTCGCGACGAGGCTAGCGTGCTGGCGACGCAAGAGTTAGTTCGATACGATTCGGCCGGCCCAGGGTCCTCGCTGCTTGTCGAAACAGAGCCTGCTTCTCGTCGACGGGGACACTCGCAGCCTGCGAGTGCTCGAGGTGTCCCTGCGCAAAGCAGGCTTCAGCGTCACGACCGCCGAGACGGTGCGCGATGCGCTCGAGAAGCTCGAGCTGCATCCCCCGGAGCTGATCGTCTCCGAGACGACGTTTCCCGACGGCGACGGCTTCGAGCTACGTCGACGGGTGCGAGCGACGCCCGCGTGGGGCGAGATCCCCTTCATCTTCCTCACCGCCGAGCAGGCGATCGAGAACAAGATCCGCGGGCTCGAGCTCGGCGTCGACGACTACCTGACGAAGCCGATCTACATCAAAGAGATCATCACGCGGATCAACATCCTCCTGCAGAAGCGCCAGCGCTCGCGGTTCGAGGAACGAGACCACCGCGATGATCGCGATCGCGAGGGTCGCCGCGACGGCCGCACGCGGTTCGCGGGTCGCATCTCGGACATGCCGGTCGTCGACATCATCCAGACGATCGAGATCAGCCGGAAGTCCGGAGTGATCCAGTTCATCGGCGAGCGCGGTAAGCAAGCGACGATCTACTTTCGCGATGGTCGCGTGATCGATGCGGAGGCGGGCACGCTGCTCGGCGAGGACGCGGTGTATCGCCTGCTGACGTGGAACGACGGCGAGTTCGAGGTGCTGTTCCGCACGGTCCGCCGACGCGAGGTGATCCAGACCAGCTCGCAGGGCTTGTTGATGGAGGGCATGCGTCGCCTCGACGAGTGGTCGCGCATCCTCGAGCAGCTGCCGTCGTTGACGCACCGCTTCGAGGTCGATGCGACCGAGCTCGCCGTGCGGATCGGCGACGTGCCGGACGACAACAATCGGATCCTCCGGCTGATCGACGGTCGGCGCACGCTGCTCGAGGTGATCGACGCGTCGGACGTCGGCGATCTGGAGTGCGTCCAGGCGATCGCGCGGCTGTACTTCGAGGAGATCCTGCACGATCTCGATCACCAGGTCCACGAGCGCAAGCGCGACACCGGCAAGCACGCGCCGATCGAGGACAACGCGCCGACGCCGATCGAGGAGGTCGCGTCCGGGCCGGTGACCACCGCCCACCTCGACGAGATCGAGGAGGAGGTCCGGCGCGAGGCGAGCGGTCCGAGGCCCGTGGTGTCCGTCGACGCGGGCTCCGGAGCGGTGCCGAGCATCGGGGCGATCACGAGCGCGGGCTCGACCGAGACCCAGCCCACCGCGCTCGAGGACGTGATCTCCGAGGAGCCCGCACCGCCGGGGCCGCTCGGTGGCAGCTATCGACCGTCGAGCCTTCGGCTGATCGACGAGGCGGTCGCGGCCGCGCAGGCGATCGAGCCGCTCGCGCTGCTCGCCGGGCTCGACATCGCCACGTCGTCGCCGCGCGCCGCGCCCGACGTGGTCGACGCGGGCTGGGGCGCCCCGAGCACGGCGGCGGCGCCGATCGCGGTGCCGGTCCCGACGAAGCTACCGTCGCCGAAGCAGCAGCTCGACACGCCGCGCACCGCCGCTGGCGACGACGAAGACGACGACGCCGACGACGCGCCGTTGGTGACCGTCAGCGATGACGACGATCACGACGCTGCCGCGGCGCACGCCGGCGCTGGGGTCCCTCGGGCGATCGACACCGACGAGCAGTCGGCGCCGCCGGCCAAGCCACGCACCAGCTCGCGCCCGATGCCCGCCGTGCGCGAGCTGCCGCCGCTCACGCGCGATGACTCGGGGCTGCGGATGATCGCCTCGCTCGGTCGCGATCGTGCCGAGACCTCGGGAGAGCTTCGCCCGTCGCAGATCATCAAGACGGAGGGCGAGCCCGAGACCCAGCGCGAGCTGATCACGATCCTGCCCCGTCGCAGCACCCGGGATCTTCCGGTCCTGGCCGCCGACGCCGAAGCAGATGGCGAGGACGCCAGCGCGGCGCCGGACGCGATCGCGGCGCCAGTCGACGCGGCCACGCCGCGCTCGGGCACACCACGATCGACGACCATCGCGACCGGGGGGAACGGGCGACTCGTTCGTGGGGCGATCGCCGCGGCGCTGCTCCTGGTGGTCATCGTCGTCTACGTGAAGACGCGCCCTGGCCGCGCGCCGACCGCCTGGATCGCCAGCGACGCCGCGCCGACGTTCTCGCCGTTGCCGGCCGTCGTCCCCGATGCGCCGGTTGCTCCGATCGCGCCGGTGGACGCGTCGGTCGCGGCGACCCTTCCGGCCGATGCCGCGAGCGTCGACCGACTCGAGGATGCGTCGATCGCGACCGCGCCCGGCGATGCGTTCGACGCGGTGACCGCGGCGCGCAAGCTCGTCGATCAGGCGCACGACGCGATCGAGGAGGGCGAGTTCCAGAAGGCGCTCGACCTCTCCGACCAGTCGCTCAAGCTGCGCCGGACCGCGCGGACGTACCTCGTACGCGGGACGGCGCTCCAGCGGCTCGGTCGGGTCGACGACGCGCTCGACTCCATCGACCTCGCGCTCGACATCTACAAGCGCAGCGGCGCCGACAACGCGGCGGCGTGGGAACAGAAGGGACGGATGCTGTGGGGCGCGGGCCGGCGCGACGAGGCGCGCGTGGCGTTCGATCGCTTCCTCCAGCTCGAGCCCGGCAGCGGGAAGGCGGCGCAGATTCGCAAGATGATCGCCGAACCCCGCTGATGAGAGTCCTGGGCATCGAGAGCTCGTGCGACGAGACCGCCGCGGCGATCGTCGACGATGGCCGGGTGGTTCGCTCGGACGTCGTGGCCTCGCAGAACGAGGTCCACGCGCGCTACGGCGGCGTCGTGCCGGAGCTCGCGGCGCGCGCGCACATCCAGCACGTCGTGCCGGTCGTCCGCGCGGCCCTCGACGAGGCCGGCTGTACGCTGGACGACGTCGACGGGATCGCCGCGACCAACGCCCCGGGCCTGGTCGGCGCGCTGCTCGTCGGCCTGCAGACGGCCAAGGCGCTCGCGTGGGTGACCGGCAAGCCGCTCGTCGGCGTCCACCATCTCGAGGGGCACCTCTCGGCGATCTTCCTCGAGCCGGACCCGCCACCGATGCCGCACCTCGCGCTGATCGTCTCGGGCGGGCACACCTCGATCGTGCGCGTCGAGGATCACGGCCACATCATCGAGCTCGGCGCGACGCGTGACGACGCCGCCGGCGAGGCCTTCGACAAGGGCGCCAAGCTGCTCGGGCTCGGCTATCCCGGGGGCATCGTCGTCGATCGCCTCGCCCAGCGTGGCGATCCGAAGGCGGTGGCGTTTCCGCGGCCGATGCTGGCGCCCGAGAGCGGCGACGACCTGTCGTTCTCGGGGCTCAAGACCTCGCTCCTCCATCACGTGCGCGCGCACGGCGTGCCCGACGGCCAGGCGCTGGCGGATCTGTGCGCGAGCTACCAGGCCGCGATCGTCGAGGCGCTGGTCCGCAAGACACGGCGTGCCGCGCGGCGCGAGGGCATCGCGCACGTCCAGGTATGCGGTGGTGTGGCCGCGAACTCGGCGCTGCGCACGGCGATGAAGCTCGCGGGAGACGAGGATGGCTTTCGCGTTCACGTGCCGCCGCCGCGACGCTGCACCGACAACGCCGCGATGATCGCAGGGGCCGGTTACTTCCGGCTCGCGCGTGGCGAGCGCGCGGGGCTCGATCTCGACGCCAATCCCAACGCTCCGCTGCCGAGGCGCGCATGACCGACACCACCGGCGCCCACGACGCGTTCCCGAGCGCGCACGCGCTGCTCAAGAAGTACGGCCTGCACGCGAAGAAGTCGTTCGGTCAGAACTTCTTGATCAGCGAGCGCGTGTTCCGCGCGATCGTCGACGCGACGGTCGTCACCGAGGAGGACTGGATCGTCGAGATCGGCGCCGGCCTCGGCACGCTGACCGCGCGGCTCGCGCAGCGCGTGCCGGATGGCAAGGTCATCGCGCTCGAGCGCGATCCCGACATGGTGACCGTGCTGCGCGGCGAGCTCGGGCACAACGACATCGTGCACGTCGAGGCGATCGACGCGCTTCGCTACGATCTGCGGATGGCCGCGCGGTGGCACGGCGACGAGCCGATCACGGTGTGCGGCAACCTGCCGTATCACATCGCCTCGCCGCTGATCTTTCGCGTGATCGACGCGCGCGCGAGCGTGCGCCGCGCGGTCGTGATGATCCAGAAGGAGATGGCCGATCGCATCGTCGCCGAGCCCGGCGGCAAGGAGTACGGCGCGCTCGGCGTGATGGTGCGGACGTACGTCGACGTCAAGACGGTCGCCAAGGTCGGCGCGGGGTCGTTCGTGCCGGCGCCGAAGATCGACTCGACGGTGATCGTGATGACGCCGCTGCCGGGCAACCAGCCGCGGGTGCCGATCGCCGACGAGGCGCACTACTCCGTCGTCGTGCACGCGGCGTTCGGGCAACGGCGCAAGACCCTGCGAAACGCCCTCAAGGCCAAGTTCGAGGCCGCGCGCGTCGAGGCGGCGCTGACCGCGACCGGGATCGACGGCGTGCGTCGTGGCGAGACCCTCTCGATCGCAGAGTTCGCGGCGCTCGCGGCGGCGATCCCGACCAGCGCGCTGGAGGCCTGAGCCATGCCCGAGTTACCCGAAGTCGAGACCGTGCGGCGCACGCTCGAGCCCGCGATCGGCGCGCGGATCTCGTCGGCGTGGTGTAGCGGCCTGGGGTTGCACATGGGCCGCAAGCCGCCGCTGCGAAAGCTGCGCGCGCTCGTCGGCGCGACGATCACGGGGCTGCGCCGGCACGGCAAGTACCTCCTCCTCGACACCGACCGACCGCAGTCGATCCTCGCGCACCTCGGGATGACCGGCCGCCTGCGGATCGTCCCGGCGAGCGAGCCGCGGGTGCCCCACACGCACGTCGTGATCGGGCTCGGCGCGCGCGACCTCCGCTACATCGACGCCCGCCGGTTCGGGCAGTTCGACGTCGTCGAGCGCGCGACCGAGAGCGCGCATCCCGCCCTCGCGGAGCTCGGCCCCGATCCGATCACGGACGGCCTCGATCCGGAGGCCCTGCACGCGCTGGCGCGCACCAAGCGCACCACGGTGAAGGCATTCATCCTCGATCAGGGCGTGATCGCCGGGGTCGGCAACATCTACGCCTCCGAGGCGCTGTGGCGCGCGCAGCTCCGCCCGACGCTGCGCACCCACAAGCTGACCGCGAAGACGACGAAGGCGCTGATCGCCGCGATCCAGGAGGTGCTGCGGCGCGCGATCGAGAACAACGGGACGAGCCTGCGCGACTTCGTCGACGCCGATGGCAGCGCGGGCAGCAACTGGGAGTACCTGTGGGTCTACGATCGGCTCGATAAGCCGTGCCCACGGTGCAAGACGTCGATCCGGCGCGCCGTTCACCAAGGACGAGCGACGTACTACTGTCCAACGTGTCAGGCCGCGTAGGTGGTCTAACAATGATAGTTTCGCAGGCCTAGCGCACGCATGTTCAACGACACCGCCGACGAAGACCTGATGGTCATGTACCAGAAGGGGGAGGTTCGCGCCTTCGAGGTGTTGCTGTCGCGGCACAGGAAGCCGGTCTACAACTTCATCCTGCGGTTCGTCGGCGACAAGGAGACCGCCGAGGATCTCCTGCAGGAAGCCTTCATGCGCGTCATCAAGGGCGCGGAGGCGTACAAGCGGCAGGCCAAGTTTACGACGTGGCTTTACACCATCGCGCGCAACCTGTGCGTTGACCAGACGAGGCGCCGCAAGCACCGCAAGCACGCATCGCTGGACGCGCCGATGGACGCCAGCGAGGAGAGCGGCTCGTTGCTCGACGTCATCCCGTCGAACGAAATGGCCTCGGATCGCAAGTCGGTGAACAAGCAGCTGCACGAGCAGATGCACCGCGCGATCGCGGCGCTGTCCGAGGACCAGCGGGAGGTGTTCCTGATGCGCGAGTTCCTCGACATGCCGTTCAAGCAGATCGCGGACGTCGTCGGCGTGCCGGAGAACACCGTGAAGAGCCGGATGCGCTACGCGCTCGAGAAGCTGCGGCTCGAGCTCGACGACTACAAGGACCTCGCGAAGGTCGCGCCCTGATGTCGGTGGACGCGGACGACGGGGACGCCTCGCCCGACGACGCCGCGGACGAGCTCGACGGCGATCGTGGCAAGCGACTGCGCGCGGTGTGGCTCGCGATGGCGGACGAAGATCCGCCGGAGCGCGGCATGGCCGCGCTGATGGCCGCGGCGACGAAGCAAGCGCACGTGATGGTCCCGCCGCCGCCGTCCTTGTGGGGCAGGCTCGTCGAGTTGCTCCGGCGCCCGCCGGTCCTGGCGCTCGCGACGGTCGTCGTGCTGGTCGGGGGTGCCGTGCTCGTCCATCGGCACGAGGACACGATGGTGGCTCACGAGCAGACGACGGCGCCGGTCACGATCACGCGTACCGCGCCGGGCCTGCTGCCACCGGCACCCCTCGAGGCTGCCGCGCCATCCCCGCCAACGCCGATCGCGCATGGCGCCGCGACCGCAGCTCCAGATCCATCGCCCCGAAGCGCTGCCAAGGGTGGCCAGCCGTCGCGCGAGCGCGCCGGGGTGGAGACGCCGCCGAAGCCCGAGCGCGCTGCGAACGTCGAGCAGGACGTGCCGCCGCCACCCCCACCGCCACCCCCGCGCCCGGTCATCGGGGCGACGATCACGACCGACGGCGAAGCCGAGGACCAGCCGACCGCGAGCAAGGCGCCGGTCCTGCAAGCCTCGCCGACGAAGTCCACCCTCACCGCCGACCAGCTGCTCGCGCAGTGTCAGTCCGCGGCGATGCGCGGCGACTGTCACGCGGCGCGCGACCTCGCGACGCGGATCTCGACGACGCATCCGGCGCTGTATCGCGAACGCGTGCTGAAGAACGCCACGATCGCGAAGTGCCTCGAAGCGCTGTAGCGCCGCGTCGATGCGACCCCGCGCCAAACGGGCTTTCGACGTCACGTGCCTGTTCGCGTACGGGCACGGACGGGGTCATCGAAGCTTGCTAGAGCAGCGCGAGCTGGGGGCGCATCGCGTCGAGTTCCGCGGCCGGGACGAGATCGGCGACGTAGGGATGTGGCCACGAGCGGCGGGTCTCGTCGGGGAGCCGCCCGTAGCGCTCGGCGAACGCGCGGATGAACTTGCGCGTGCCGGCGTTGGCGTAACCGCCGCCGCTGATCTCGCCGAACTCCGCCTGGTAACGCGCGCAGATCGCGTGGAAGCGCTCGTCGCGCAGCACCTTGGCGACCACGGAGGCCGCGGCGACCGCGGCGTGGTGATCCTCGCCATGATCGAACGACGCGAAGTTGGCGAACCGCAGCGTGAGCGGCTGGAACATGCGCTTGCCGTCCGCGATGATCGCGTCGACGGTCGGCGCCTCCTCGATCATCCGGGTGGCGAGCTCGCGCTCGAGCACGTTGAGCTCCTTGCGCGCGACGCGGTCGTCGACCTCGTGGTGCTCGACGCAGATCGTCTTCACGAACGTCGCGACCTCGCGGATCTTCGCGGCGAGCTCGCAGCGGACCTGGTGCGCCTCTTCGCCCGCGCCGTAGCTCTTGCTGTCGCGCAGCCCGGCGCGGGTGAGCGCGGCGGCGGCCTTGGAGTCGAGCGCGACCGCGCCCATCACGAGCGGCCCGATCGCCGGCCCGCGCCCGGCCTCGTCGATGCCGAGCGTGAGCTTCGGGGCTCGTCGGGCGATGCCCGTGCCCGGCAGCGTGGACTTGAACGCCGTCTTGCTCACGTCTTGCTCTCCGATCGTTCGCGCGCCACGAGCCGACCGTACAGGGGCCGATCAGCCGAGTCTAGCGGAGACGTGTTCGAGGGCGCGGCCGATGCCGACCTCGAGATCGAACGTCTGCACGTCGACGACGGCGCCCCAGTGCTCGAGCCGCCGCGCGACCGCGGTCAACGTGTCGGTGGCCGCGTGCGCGAGCGGCTCGCCGAGCTCGCGATCGAGATCCGGCGCGTTGCGCATCAGGGCGTGATAGACGGCGTCCTCGGCGAGCTCGAGCTTGGGGACGTCGTTGCGAAAGAAGCTCTCGACGTAGCCGCCTGCGAGGTAGCCGTGGAGGTACGCGCGGGTGCGCTCGAACACGCGCGACATCGCGAGGCCGATCCGGTCGTCGGCGGTGCGCTGCAGGTCCTCGACGACGTCGACCGCGAGCACCTCGGAGAGCGTGCGGGCGGCGGGCGTGACGTGGCGGCACCGCGCCATCAGCTCGTCGGCGACGCGCCGGCGGCCCGCCTCGATCGCGGTGTCGAACCCCGCGGCCAGGAGCGCGATCAGGTAGTCGCGATCGGCGGCGGTCGCGGTGTGCGACGAGAACGGGAGCCGTCGCGGCCGGACCAGCTCCATCACCTCGCGGCTCGCGCGGCGATACAGCGCGGTCGTGAGCTCCGAGAGCGCCTTGCGCTCGACGAGCACCGCGCCGTCGAACTCGCGCGCGGCCACGAGCAGCTCGTCGCGGGCCGCGTAGGCCGCCGCGCGCGCGACCCCGGCGCGGTCCTGCCGGGCGGTGACGATCCGCATCGCGGCGGCGGTCGTGCCGCGCAGGGCGCGCGCGCAGGCGTCGCGCTTGAGCTGGCGGGCCTGCGTGAAGAACCGCTCCTCGAGGGCGGCGTGCAGCGTGCCCCAGTTGCCGTCGGTGCGGCCGCCGAGCGCGCCGGTGATCGCGCCGGTGGATCCCGCGGCCTTCCACGCCGCCGCGCGCCGCGCGGAGAACGGCACGATCGCCTCGACCAGCTCGCCCAGCTCGCTGCTGACGAACGTGGTGACCTCCGTGGTCTCCTCGGGCGACAGCGTGTCGGCCTTGTTGAGCACGCCGAGCACGCGCTTGCCCTCCTCGCGGATCGACCGCAGCGCCTTCTTCTCGCTCGCCTTGCCACCCTGCGAGGCGGTGAACACCCACACGATCGCGTCGGCGCGCGCGATGAACGCCCGCGCGGTCGCCTCGTGCTCGGCCTGGATCGAGTTGAGGCCCGGGGTGTCGACGATGTTGATCCGCTCGAGCTGCGGCAACGGCACGAGGATCTCGACGCGATCGATCGCGCGCGCGGCGTCGGGGGTCAGCGCGCGGAGGTGCCGCATGAGCTCCTCCCAGGTCAGCTCGAGCGCCGCGCCGTCACGCGCGACGATGCGCCCGCCGCGCTCGCGCCCGTAGCGCACGACGTTGATCGTCGCGGTCGTCGGGGTGATCCCGGTCGGGGCGACGTCGGCGCCGATGAACGCGTTGACGAATGAGCTCTTGCCGCTCGAGAACTCGCCCATCACGGTGACGAGCAGCGGCTGGTCGAGGTTCGCGGCGGCGCGCGCGATCTCACCGACGAGGTGGCCGAGCTCGCGGCGCGCGGCGACCGTGGTCTCGAGGAACTGCGCGACCTCCGCGATCTCGTTGCCCGGCACGCCGAGCTCCGCGGCGCGGGCCTCCGCGAGGACCTCGCGCGCTCGCTGGTGGTGGGGGACGACGCGCAGGGCGGCGAGCGCGGCGGCGGCGGCGCGCGCCGGATCGGTGGCGAGGTGCAGCCGGGCGAGCGCGACGTGCGCGTCGACGTCGTCGCGGCCGGCGGCGATCTCGAGGAGCGCGCGGGCCGCGGCAGCCGACTCCGGGACGCGCGCCATCGCGGCGCCGCGGGCCACGAGCGCGCGCGGGTTGTCGGGATCGGCCGCGAGCAGATCGTCGCCCCACTGCATCTCGCGGGTGACGTCGCCCGCCTGGATCGCGGTATCGACGGCCGTGCGCAGCACGTCGAGCGACGCGCCGAGCGCGAGCGCGCGATCGAAGCTCTGCAGCGCGGCGTCGAGGTTGCCGATCGAGCGGTGCGCGGCCGCGATCCGCGCGTGGATGTCGACCCGCCGGGGCTCGAGCTGCAGCGCCTCGAGGAACAGGCCGTGGGCGCGCATCGCGTCGCGATCGGCGAGCGCGGCGTCGCCCTCGGCGAGCAGGATGTCGAGCCGCACCGCGAGGCCGAGCGGCGTGGTGTCGAGGTCCGCGAGCGTGCGCGCGTGCGCGAGGTGGGTGCGCGCGTTCGCGGGGCTGCCGTCGTGCAACGCCAGGCGTCCGAGCCCGAGCAGCGCGACCGATGGCACCGGCTCGGCGGTCGCGGCGCGCTCGAGGTGCCGCAGCGCCTCGTCGTAGGGGCCGCCGTCGGCGACCAGCGCCTCGCCGAGCGCCGCGCGGGCGTCGCGATCGTCGGCGTCCTCGACGACCGACTTCCGGAGCTCGCGCACCGCCTTGTCGAGATCCCCGCGCCGCCGCCACGCCGTGCCGAGCCCGCGATAGAGGTCCGCGAGGATCGCGCGATCGCCGCCAGCCTCGCCCACCGCGCGCCCGAGCCAGGTGATCGCGCCGTCGTACTTGCCGTCGGTGAGCAGGGTCATGCCCATGCCGAGCATCGCGGCCGGATCGTTGGCGCGCTCCTGCAGCGCGCGCTCGAAGGCCTCGCGTGCGCGTGGCAGATCGCGGGTGGCGAGGCGCGCGTCGCCCAGGACGATCAGCGCCTGGCCGTGGTTCGGCTTGGCGGCGAGCAGGGCCTCGAGCGTCTCGATCGCGGCGGTGACGTCGCCCGCGGCGATCAGCTGCTGCGCGGCGTCGAGCTGGTCGCGATAGTCGTCGAGGACGAGCTCGCCGGCGAGGTCGCCGAGGCGGCGCTGAAGTCGATCCCAGAGTCCCACACGTGCAATCTACCGCGATCCTTCGAACCGAGCGGGGGTGTGGCGGAGGCCGAGGCCGAGGTTCATCTCGGCGGTCCACGCGCCGTCGACGATCTGGTCGCCGACGCCGTCGCCGTCCACGTCGACGAGGCGCGCGGTGCCCGAGCCGAGGTGGAGGGCCTCGAGGCGCATCGCCGCGAGTCGATCGTGCGCGAAGTTGACGATCGCGTCGAGCCCACCTTCGCAGACGCCGGTGAGCTCGGTCTCGTGCCCGACGCACACGCCGAGCACGCACTTGTCGGCGACCGCGTGGGCGAGGTTTTGGCAGTTCACCGCGGCGCCCAGCGTCGCGCGGACGCCGGCGCCGAACGCCGCCGTCGACAGCGCCTCGATGCCCTGCCACGCATACTCGCCGTAGTTGAGGCCGAAGTGCTGCTCGCCGAACGTGAGCGCGCCGCCGGCGCCGACCTCGAGCGTCGGGTTCTGGGTGAGGAGGTCACCGGCGAGGCCGCCGATCGGGATGCGGAGGTCGACCCCGGCCGGGCGGAGGTCGAGCGCGGTGATGCGGTGGGTGACCTGTGTCCCGCTGAGGTCGAGCTCGCTGTCGACGGCGAACTGCGTGAGCGCGATGTCGAAGTACGACACGACCTCGGCGGTGTACGCGGTCAGCGGCTGACCGTTGATCCTCACCTTGTCGAGCTCGTCGTTGATCCAGCCCTCGATGCGATCCTTGATCACGCCGGGGATCACCCCGTAGAGCGCACCGACGGCGGGGACGCCCGCCTGGTCCGCGATGTCGATCAGCGCGTGCGCCGGGTTGGTCGAGAACTCGCGCAACGTCGAGACGATCAGCTCGCCCTGCGCCGGCAAGATCGCCTCGGTCGTGAAGTCGATCGTGTTGACCACCTGGTACGGCCCGGTCGTGGTCGACGGCACCGGGTTGTCGGGCGTGCCCTCGCCGTAGGGGTTGGGCGCCGAGCCGGGATCGGTGGTGCTACAGGCCGCCAGGAGCGAGGAACCGAGGAGGAGCAGGAGGCTGGCGCGCATGGGACCGTGTAGAGCAAGCGCCGTGCGCAACTTGCGCACGGCTAACTGTTTGAAACTACGTGATCCAAGGACCTCGGGGTGGGGGTGCAGGCTTCGATCGATGCCCACCGGGGATCGCGGCAACTCGGCTCGCCATGAGGGTAGGCTCGGAAGTGATGGCTATGCAGCGTCCAGATTTCGATGCTCCAGCGAGCGAGTGGCTCGTCTATGGCGACTCGCTCCAGCTCACCGGCGACCCGCGCGGGGAGCTGATCGGGCTCGTCCACGCGGTCAACGAGGGTCGCACCGGCCAGGGCGTGCTCGATGCCTACGTGCGCGCGCACGGCCGGGCGCTGTTCGGCTTCGAGCCCCACGACACCTACACGTTCGACTGGCACTACGCGACGCTGCGTGGGGTGACGATCCGCGTGCGACCGGATCAGGCCGAGCCGGTGGCGCCGCTGCTCGCGCTCGAGCTCGCGCGCGATCTCCGCGCGGTCACGCTGGTCGGCGTGACCGCGTCCCCGCGCGCGCGGGTCGATCTCGCGCCGTCGATGGCGGCCCTGCGCGCGCACGCGCCCGCTACCTGCACGACGTACGCGTTCGTCGACGACAAGGCGCGCAGCTCGTCGATGCTCGTGTCGCGCGACTTCGATCCGGACGCCAACCTCGTGACGTTCGGGCCGATCGCGCCGTTCTTCGAGGTCGCCGAGCACCTCGTGATCGAGTGCGCCGATAGCCACGAGCTCGACCTCGGCACGCTCGACGCGCCGAACCTCCGTTCGTTCGCGCTGCGCTGCCTGCGCCTCGCCGGTTACGAGGATCTCGAGGACATCGGCACGCGGCTCAACGCAGCGACGTTCCGCAAGCTCACGACGTTCGAGCTGCGCCTCGTCGAGCAGTTCAACGCCAACGTCGCCAACGAGGTCAACCCGTACGTCTCGGTCTACTCGGGCGAGGACTGGGACGGCCGCGACGACGCCGACGACGGCGACTCCGAGGGCATCGACTGGAACGTGCTCGGGGCGCTGTTCGCGACGCTCGCGAAGTGTCCGCTCGAGCGGCTCGCGCTGACGTCGTTCGTGTCGGGCGCCCCGTTGATCGCGGCGCTCGTGGCCGCGGGGTTGCCGGCGAGCCTGACCACGCTCGACCTGTCGGACAGCGCGCTCGCCGACGACGACGTCGCGGCGATCCTCGACAACCGCGACCGGCTCGGGGGCGTGACCCACCTCGTGCTCGAGCGGACCGAGGTGACCGACAAGGCCGCCGACAAGCTCCGCAAGGCGGGGTTCACGGTGACGCACTCGACCGCCGCGGATGCGCCGAGCTGGCGCTACATCGTCGGCTCCGAGTAGCTGACTAGTTGTCTTCGGGCGGCGGGCCGGTCAGCAGGTCCGCGGCGACGTCGCTGGGCCCGAGCTCGTGGCCGGCCCACAGCCCCTCGCGGAGCTGCTTGATCGCGCCGCGCGTGGCGATCACGGCGGCGATCTGCGCGGTGGTCGTCGTCCGCATCGTGCCGACCTCGCTGCTGCGCTCGCGGCGCTCGAACATCGTGCGGTCCAGGATCTCGCTGATGCCCTTGTAGAGCGTGTTGCCGGCGTTCGACACGAACTCCGACAGCCGGCGCGCGAAGTCGTCGATGCACTTGTCGAAGTGCGGCTTCATCGCCTCGGCCGCCTTGAGCACGGCGGCGGGCACGCGCTCCTTGGCCTGCACGCGGATGTCGCCCGCGATCTTCGACTTGAGGACGATCGCGAGGATCGGCGCCGCGAGCGTGAGCAGACCGCCGGCGAGCACGTTGACGAACAGCATCACGGTCGTGCCGAGCGCGCCGACGGCGTAGATGCCGACGTCGTACTTGAATGAGTCGACGCTGATCTCGACGGTGGTGTCCTCGGGGCCGAGCCGCTCGGCGAGCGCGCCCGCGGCGGCCGCGACGTTCTCGTTGGTGATCTGGATGACCTCCTCGGCGAGGTGCTCCAGCATCGCCGCGAGCTTGGCGCCCTCGAGCTCGGCCCACTCCTTGAACTTGTCCTCGATGAACGACGGCAGGAACGTCTTGACGTCGTCGGCGTCGACCTTGTCGATCTCGCCGGGCAACGCCTGCACGAACGCCTTGGCGAACGACGCGAGGTCGAGTCCGACCTGCGTCTTGATCGACTCGGCGTCGGCGTCGATGCGGACGTGCAGCTCGTCGAGCTTGCGCTTGCTGGTGTCGAGCTGCTCGCGCACGGCGACGATCCGGTGCTCGAGCTCGCCGATGTCGAGATCGTAGGACCGCATCCGCACGCCGAGGTTGTTCTCCAGGTACGCGGCGGTGCGGGCGGCGTCGGCGGCGGCGTTGTCGAGGATGACCTGCGCGCGATCGCGCGCGAGGAAGCGCTCGAGGTAGGTCAGCAGCTCGGGCATCCCGCTGGCGGGATCCTTCGACCGCGCCCAGTCCTTGGCGGACAGCGGGAACACGACGGGCTCGTGGGTGAGCTTGGCGAGGTTCGTCTTGACGTAGTCGATGACGCTGACCCGCTCGTCGGCCGACAGCATGTCCATCTTGCCGAGGATGAAGATCAGCCGATCCTTGGCGGCCTCGAGTACGCGGCTGCGCAGGAACTCACGCTCGCTGTCCTTGAGCGCCTGGCTGGCGTCGAGCAGGAAGACCACGGCATCGGCGCGGGGCACGTAGCCATAGGTCACCTCGGCGCGCTGCTCGTTGAGGTCGTTGACGCCCGGGGTGTCGACGAGCACGACGTTGTTCTTGAGCAGCTCGCTCGGGTAGCCGACCTCGACGTAGGCGACCTCCGCGGCGTGGCCGCCGGCGACGGTGACCCACTCCTTGACCTGCGCGGGATCGAGGTACTTGCTCTCCCCCGTCGTCAGCATCACCCGACCGGTCGGGTGCGCGGCGTGCACGACGTGGTTGATCGTGGCCGTCGTCGGCGTGATCCCGGTCGGCAGGATGTCCGCGCCGAGCAGCGCGTTGACGAACGTCGACTTGCCGTGGTTGAACTCGCCGAGCACGACGAGGTGAAACCGCTCGCTCTCGAGCTTGGGGATGCGCGTGGTGCGGATGTCCCGCGCCAGCGTGATCATGCCGACGGCCTCGGCGACCTCGGCGAGCTGGGTGAACCGCGCGATGATCTCGCGCTTGGCTTGTTTGTGATGTTCGAGGAGGATCATGGGTCTCTCAGATCACGGAGATGAGGTCAGCGACTTGCTTGTCGACCTCGGCGAGGCTGGGATGCCCCGTCGGATCCTGCCCGAGCACGCGCGCGTAGAGCTCGGAAGCAGCGAACAGCTTGAGCGCGGCGACGCGCTTGGGCACGTAGGGGTGCGAGCGGAACAGCTCGGCGTAGCGGCCGATGCCCTTCTTGGGATCGGGCACGGTTCGCAGGTACTCGGCGGGGTCGAACGATGACCCCTTCTCCACGCCGAGCTCGAGGCGCACCATCGCGGCGAGCGTCTTGTCGAGGTCACGCACGGCGAGCAGCGACGCCCGATCGCAGGTCACCTCGGCGCGGCGGGACCACGCCTGGAGCGTCATGATCGCGGGCTGCACGATCCACCGCACGAAGAACACCGCCGAGTGGTTCAGGTAGTGCAGCGCGGTCGTGTACAGCAGGTGGCCGTTCTGGAGGTGCGCGAGCTCGTGGGCGATCGCCGCCACCAGCTCGGTGTCGTCGAGCTTCTCGGCGAGCTCGAGGTTCACGATGAGGTGCGGCGCGTCGTCGGTGCCCAGGATGCGCACCTTGATCGTCTCGGTCGGCGCGGCGAACCGGCGACGCGCGTCGCCTCGAACACGCGGGGATACTGCTGGTCGGTGACCTTCACGGCGGTGCCGAGCAGCTCGGTCCGCGCGACGTCGCGCCACAATCTCGTCGTCGCCTCGATGGCGATCGTCACGGGCCGCGCGAGCTGGAGCGTACGACGGAACTTGCGCTCGCCGGTGAACGCGTAGGTCGCGCCCTCGCGAGCTTGTTGTTCCTGCGAGCCACGACGCTCGGCGATCCAGCGGGTGAAATCGAAGTCGACGCCTACCGTCATGCTCCGTGGAGTATGGCCGACTATGTCGAGGGGCGCGACTGGCGCCGGGCGATTCGCGCGCGCGCGACCGCGAGGAACACGAGCCCGAGCGCGACGGCGAACCACAGGGTCGCGAGCCGCGTGAGGATCGTCGCATCGAGCGCGGTCGCACGGTCGACGCCCGTCGCGTTGTGGATCAACAGTACGATCATCGCGCCCTCGGTGACACCTAGTCCACCGGGCAGGAAGGACAGCGCACCGGCGATCGTCGTCGACGCGTAGATCACGATCGCGAGCCCGAGGTCGACGTGCGCGCCGGGAAACGCGTTGACGATCAGCGCGAAGCCGACGCACTCGCACCCCCACGCCGGCAGCGCGATCGCGGTGGCCATGAGGAGCAGGCGTGGGCGGCACAGCTCGACGAGCCCGGCGTAGGTCTCGAGCAGCGGATCGCGGAGCTTGCGCAGCTTCGCCGGGCGCGTGATGACGTCGACGATCCAGCGCGTCGGGCGCGGCCACGCGAGCAGCACGAGCCCGCAGCCGATCAGCGCCGCCGCCGCGATCACGAAGGTCGTGTCGACGCCGTAGGTCGCGACGCCGACGACGGCGAGCGACAACAGCGCGATCAGATCGGTGACGCGCTCGGCGACGACGACCGGCGCGGTGCGCGGCGCGGGGATGTCGTGGAGCTCGCGCAGCAGGTAGCTCTTCACCAGCTCGCCGAGCTTGGCCGGCGTGATCGACAGCGACAGGCCGGCGCCGAACACGAGCGCGCTCGAGCCGACCGGCACGTCGACCTGCTGATGCCGCAGGTAGAGCTGCCAGCGGAGGAACCGGATCGCGTAGTTCGCGAGCGCGCGCGCGAGCGCCGCGACGAACGCGATCCACGAGAAGCCGGCGAGGCGATCGCCGATCTTGCCGAGATCGCCGGCCATCGCGTATGCGGCGATCCCGACGATGAGGAGGATCACGATCCAGGGCGCGAGGCGTCGCACGACGCGTTGGTAACACCTTCCGCCCGGCACTGCTGCCTTGACGCTGGGAAGTCATCAATCGTAGCGTCTACGGATGCCGAACCATCGCATCCTCGTCGTCGACGACGATCCGGAGATCTTGTCGATGCTGAGCGTGCGCCTCGGCTTGCGTGGCTACCAGGTCTCGACGGCGAACGACGGGCACAGCGCCCTCACCGCCGCGCGGCACGATCACCCGGATCTCGTCCTCCTCGACGTGATGATGCCGGGCAAGTCGGGGTGGGAGGTCGCGCGTGCGCTCAAGCAGGATCCGGACACCGCGGGGATCAAGATCGTGATCGTCAGCGCGATCGGTGAGAAGACGAACGAGCTGACGTCGCCGCTCTACGGCGCGGACGCGTTCGTCGACAAGCCGTTCGAGTTCGAGCGCCTCGAGACGATCATCGGCGACCTGCTAGCCTAGGAGCTTCTTCGCCTTGGCGTAGATCGGGCTCTTGACGTCGAGGATCTTGAGGACGCGCTGGAGCTTGGCCTTGGCCGCGTCCGGCGACGAGTCCATCTCCTTGACGGCCTGGTTGTAGAGGTCGGTCGCCTTCGACTCGAGGTTCTTGCGCTGCGCTGCCGTGGTGCCGCTGCTGCCACCGAACGCCTCGGCATCGCGCAGCGCCTGCGCCGCGAGCTCGAGCTCGCCTCGTGAGAGGTAGGTGCCGGTGGCCTTGACCGCGAGCTCGCCGAGCTTGGGCTTGATCTCGCCCAGGAACACGCCCTCGGGATCGTAGTTCTTCGCCTGGCGGAGCGCGTTGTACGCGGCCTCGGCCTTGGTGCCGGGCGCCATGCCGGCGTTGTAGCTCTTGCCGAACTGCTCGTAGAGCCGCGCGACCTGCTTGAGGTCGGTGGCGTCGGCGGCGCTCGCGCTGGTGGCGGCCTTGCGGAGCGTGTCGACGGCGCCCGCGAAGTTCTTCGCCCGGAACTGCTCGAACGCCTTCGCCTTCGCGACCGCGGTGTCGCCGCGCTTTCCGGACTTGGTGTCGACGGGCTTCTTGGTGTCGAGCTTCTTGGTGTCGACGACGGGATTCGTCGCGAGCTTGGTGTCGAGCTTCTTGGTGTCGACGACGGGATTCGTCGCGAGCTTGGTGTCGAGCTTCTTGGTGTCGACGGGCTTCTTGGTGTCGTCGACCGGGGTGATCGTCGGCTTGACGTCGAGAGTCGGCTTGACGTCGAGCGTCGGCTTGACGTCGAGGGGCTTCTTGGTGTCGACGGGCTCGATCGGGGTGATCGTCGGCTTGACGTCGAGCGTCGGCCTGGCGTCGCGCGGCGACGTCGCCGCGAGCTTGTTGTCGGTGGCGCTGCCCTCCGCCGAGCCGCTCGGCTCGACGATCGGGTTCGCCTGCCGGCCGCTCTTCACGATGGCGACGGTGACGGCGGCGGCGACGATCGCGAGCGCGGCGCCGGCGATCATCAGCTTCGTGCGGCGCGAGATCGTCGGCGCGGTGTACGCCGGGGGCATCTGCGCGAGCGGCATGCCGTTGTACGAGGCAGGCTGGACGAGCGCCGTCGACGTGGCATCGCGCGGGAGGCCGCTCGCGCCCACCATCATCTGGTGGTTGTTCGCGCCCGACGAGTCGGAGACGCTGGGATACATGCCGAACGGCATGGGCGGTGCCGTCGGGTGCCTCATCGCCGGCACGTGCGCGTGCTGGTGGACGAGCTGCTGGAGCAACTGTTGCTGGCTCGGGCCGGGGCCGCCCATGCCCTGGCCGGGCATCGTCGACGCGAGCGGCGGCGTGTGCATCGACGGCGGCATGCCACCCATGCCACCCATCGCGGCCGACGGCACGTGCGATGGATCCGCCGCCATCGGCGCCATCCCGCGGATCCCGACCGGCGAGCCCATCGGCTGCGATGCATACGGCGGCGGGGGCGCGGAGGTCTGGCCACGTGGACGCGACGGCGGCGGTGGCGGGGGTGAGGTCTTCGGCCGCACCGGCGGCGAGGTCGGCGCGACGGCCCTGGCCTGGGGCGTCGACGCCGGATCCTTGCGCACGTGATCGCGTTCGCGGGGCGGTGACTTGCCGGCGACCGTCGACATCTCGTCGTCGTCGTCGAAGGTGTTGAGGGTGGGCTGCGGCGTCGCGGCGCGCTTGGGCGTGGGCGCGTCGAAGCGAAACACCGTGTTGCCGATCTCGATGACATCGCCGTGGCCGAGCACCAAGGGGTGGTCCTCGACGTTGCCGTTGACGAGCGTACCGTTGCCGGATCCACGGTCGACGATCACCCAGCCATCGGCCTCGAGCACGATGTCGAAGTGCTTGCGCGAGACGGCGATGTCGGTGAGGACGACGTCGTTGTCGATCGCGCGCCCGATCGTGTACGACTTGCCCGGGCGAAGCTCGAGCTCCTGGCCGGCGTCGTTGCCCGCCGTGATCGCGAGCCGGGCGTACGCGGCGGCCGGCGGCGGGTTCTTCTGGAGCGCGACGTTCGCGCGCTGATCGTCGACGGTCGGCTCGTCGAGCTGGCCCGTCGACGTGATGCCGGTGTTCGGCTGGGTGGGGATGGTGGGCTTGGCGACGACCTTCGCCCCGGCGGAGCCGAGCGCGCTGGGACCTTGCCCGGCCACCCGGATCTTGTCCTGGACGTCGCCCTGCTCGATCGTCGTGCTGGCCTCGTCCTCGTCCTCCCAGCCCGACTCGATCGTCGTCTTCTCGTTCTCGTCTTCGGGCTCTTCGTCCGGACGATACTGCTCGCGCGGCGCCCCCTTCGGTACCACGTGCGCGGAAACGCGAGGTGATACCGCTCCGGGTTGAGGAGCGCGGCCCATGTCCTAATTCTACGGGGGGGATGCCCATGGATCAATGTAAGGCCCTACCAACGCAGGTTTCTGTGTCCTACCTTTCCCCCCATGTTCATCGATGTCGTGGAGGCCGGCCGCACCAGCGTGATCGACCTGGTTCCCAGCAAGATCATCGGCATCGGCCAGAACTACCGGGCGCATGCCGTCGAGATGGGCAAGGGAATTCCCGAGGAGCCGCTGATGTTTTTCAAGCCGCGCTCGGCGATGCTCGCCAGCGGCGGGACCATCCACCGCCCCGCGGGCTACGAGCGCTGCGACTACGAGGGGGAGCTGGGCGTGGTGATCGGGCGGCGGGCGCGCAACGTCAGCCGGGCCGAGGCCGACGGCGTGATCCTGGGCCTGACCTGCATCAACGACGTCACGGTGCGCGACCTGCAGAAGCGGGACGGCCAGTGGGCGCGTGCCAAGGGCTTCGACACGTTCTGCCCGATCGGGCCGCGGATCGTCGCGGGGCTCGATCACGCCGACCTCCGGATCACGACCCGCGTGAACGGCGTCGTCAAGCAGGACTCGTCGACGTCGGACCTGATCTTCGACGTGCGAACGTTGATCGAGTTCATCACCGCGCACATGACCCTCGAGCCGGGCGACGTGATCTCGACCGGCACGCCGTCGGGCGTCGGCAACCTCGCGCCCGGTGACGTCGTCGAGGTCGAGATCGCGGGCATCGGCATCCTGTCGAACGTCGTCGCTGCCGCCTCGTGATCCGGCAGGTCGCGATCGGGTTCGGCGGCAACGTCGGCGGCGACGCGGCGATCACGGCGCGGTTCGTCCAGGCGCGCGAGGCGTTCGCGGTGATCGGATCGGTGCGATCGGCGGCGCTCTACCGATCGGCGCCGATCGGCCCCGCGCAGGACGCGTATCTCAACACGGCGATCGCGCTGCGTGCGGAGCTCGCTCCCGCCGAGCTGATCGCGCTCACCCTCGAGCTCGAGGCGCTGCTCGGGCGCGATCGGACCAACGAGCCGCGCTGGGGCCCGCGCCCGATCGATCTCGACGTGCTCGTCGTCGTCGATCCCGCGGGCTACGTGCGGGACGATCCCGGGCCACCCGCGCTCGAGCTCCCGCATCCGCGGATCGGCGAGCGGCGGTTCGTGCTCGAGCCGCTACGCGATCTCTACGGGGACGACCTCGTGATCCGCGGCCAGTCGATCGCCACCCTGCTTCGCGGCGTCGCGGGGCAGATCGTGACGGCCCTGACCGACCGCTGGTGACCACCAGCGGCGGACCTGCTCGATCGAGGAGGTGCGCGGCAGCTCCGGCGGCAGCGTCGCGAGGAACGTGCGGCCGTACGCCTTGGTGACGATGCGATGATCGAGCACCGCGACGATGCCGCGATCGTCGCGTCGCCGGATCAGCCGACCGAAGCCCTGCTTGAGCGAGATCGCCGCGGCGGGCACCTGGATCGTCGCGAACGGATCGGCGTTGGTCTGCGCGCACGCGGCCATCCGCGCGGCGACGAGCGGCTCGGTGTGCGGCGCGAACGGGAGCTTGTCGATCACCACCAGCCCGAGGGCGTCGCCCGGGACGTCGACGCCCTCCCAGAACGAGCCGGTGCCGAACAGCACGGCGTGGGGCGTCGCGCGAAATCGATCGACGAGCGACGCGCGGGGCGCATCGCCCTGCACGAACCGCGGGTAGGGCAGATCGGCGAGCAACGTCGCCGCCGCGCGGAGCGCGCGATGGCTGGTGAACAGCAGGAAGGCGTGGCCCACGGTGATCGCGAGCAGCTCGCGGATGCGCTGCGCGGCCGCCGCCGAGAACGTGTCGTCCATCGGCGCGGGGAGATCGCGGGGCACGTAGAGCATCGCCTGCTTGCTGTAGTCGAACGGCGACGACACCAGCAGCTCGTCGGCGTCGTGCAGCCCGAGCCGCGCGCGCGTGTACGCGAAGTCACCGGCGGCGGCGAGCGTGGCCGACGTGAAGATCGGCGTCGGTCCCGACGCGACGACGTGCTTGCGAAACAGCTCCGCGATGTCGATCGGCGACGCCGCGAGCGTGGTGTTCGTCGCGCGCGTGTCGCCCCAGTACACGTGGTTCTTCTGGCGCTGCTCGGCGAGCGTCGCGAGGTCGTCGCGGATCTCGCGCGCGCGGCGCGCGATGCCGGTGAGCACGGAGCGCGAGGTCGCCTCGCCGACCTCGCCATGCTCCGCATCCGGGGTGGCATCGCCGTCGGTCTCGGACACCCGCGCGAGATCCTCGAGCGCGGTGTCGAGCTCGAACCAGCGGGATCGTCGATCGGGGTGATCGAACAGCCCCTCGGGCAGCGGCAACCGATCGTCGCCCTTGCCGACCAGCATCGGGCGGAGCGTCGAGAACATCGCGACGCTCGTGCGCTCGACGTTGCGGATCGCGTCGATCGCCTCGCGCCCGGTCCACAGCGGCATGCCGGCCATCGCGAGCGACGAGTCGCGCGCGAGCTCCTCGACCCGGCGCGACGACACCCGGCGCCCGAAGTGCTCGGTCGCGACGTCCTCGAGCTGGTGCGCCTCGTCGAAGATCACCGCGTCGTGATCGGGCAGCACGCGCCCGCCGGTGCGCTGCGCGCGGATCGCGCGGTCGGCGAAGTAGAGCGCGTGGTTGACGAGGATCAGCTGCGCGTTCTCGGCGAGCCGGCGCGCGCGGGTCACGAAGCAACGCTCGAAGTACGGGCAGCGCGGGCCGACGCGCGCGTCCGGGGTCGTCGTGATCGCGGTCCACTCGACCGCATCCTCGGCGAGCCACTCGACCTCGCCGCGATCGCCGGTCTCGGAGTCGCTCGCCCAGTCGTGCAGCGCGTTGATCGAGGTGCCGCCGATCCGCACGCGGGCGTCCTCGAGCTTGCGCCGGCACGCGTAGTTCGACACGCCCTTGAGCACGACCGCGGAGAATGGCTGCTCGAGGATCGTGCGCAGCAGCGGGATGTCGTGGCGCGCGATCTGGTCCTGCAGCGCGCGGGTCCCGGTCGAGACGACGATGCGCTTGCCCGACTGCAGCGCGGGGATGAGGTAGGCCAGCGTCTTGCCGGTGCGGGTGCCGGCCTCGACGATCAGCGGCCGGTTGTCCTCGAGCGCTCGCGCGACGGCCGACGACATCGCGCGTGGCTCGGCGCGATCCTCTTAGTGCGGGATCGCGTTGTGGAGCGCGCCGCCCGGCGCGAGCGGCTCGATCCGCCCGCTCACGTCTCGCTCGGTGGCTTCGGCGGGCGCGCGGCCTTCTCGACGTGGCCGCTGGTGCCGAACCGGCGATGCAGCTCCTGGTACACCTCCGCGATCGGGATGCCGCGCGCGGCGAGGCCGACCATCACGTGGAAGACGACGTCCGCGGTCTCGTAGACGACCTTGGCGTCGGGGCCGTCGGGCAGCTCCGCGGCGAGCTCACCCGCCTCCTCCGCGATCTTCGCGAGGATCTTCGGCATCCCGGCGGCGAGCAGCGACTTGGTGTAGCTCTTGTCGGCCGTCGACGCGCGGCGCGCGAGGATCGTCGCCTCGAGCCGGTCGAGCACGTGGGCGTTGGCCGCGGTCGGGACGCCGGCGTCCTCGACCTCGCCGCCGTCGGCGTCGACCGTGTAGAAGCAGCTCGTCGCGCCGGTGTGGCACGTCGGCCCGGCTGGGCGCGCGCGCACGAGGATCGCGTCGCGGTCGCAATCGACGCGGAGCTCGACGACCGCGAGCGTGTTGCCCGACGTCGCGCCCTTCTTCCAGATCTCCTGACGCGAGCGCGACCAGAAGTGGACGATGCGGGTCGCGCGGGTGAGCTGCAGCGCCTCGGCGGTCATCCACGCGAGGACGAGCACCGTGTCGGTGTCGGCGTCCTGCACGATGCACGGGACGAGACCGCGATCGTCGAACGCCGGCTCACGACCTGGGATCATGGCCCCGTAACTTCGTCGACACGGATCGGCGTGTCAACTTCGGTTCGTGACGCGCAGCCAGCGCGGAAAGACTAGGAATCGAACCCGCCCCGTGAAGGGTCATCCGGTTAGCACCCGGCGCTCGGCCCATGCCGACGATCTTTCCTGAGGCGGAAGGTGTAGGAGTTGAACTCGACGACGTTCGCGAGCGAGCGCGCTGTTCTCCGAGGAGAAAGCGGATCAGCTCGAGCGACTAGACGACAGCCGGGAACACATGATCATCACTGTACGGGCAAACGCACGATCGTCAATCACGATCTGATCATCGTCAGCGGCGCACGGGCAGGCCGCGCGCCGCGAGGTGCGCCTTGGCCTCGCCGATCGTGTGCGTGCCGAAGTGAAAGATCGACGCGGCGAGCACGGCATCGGCGCCCGCGAGCAGGCCCTCGGCGAGGTGATCGAGGACGCCGACCCCACCCGACGCGATGATCGGCACCGACACGCTGTGGGCGACGCGGCGGAGCAGCTCGAGGTCGTAGCCCTGGCCGGTGCCGTCGCGATCCATGCTGGTGAGCAGCAGCTCGCCCGCGCCGAGGTCGGCGACCTGTCGGCACCACGCGAGCGCGTCGAGGCCCTCGGGCGTGCGCCCGCCGTGGCTCCACACCTGCCAGCCGCCCTGGCCATCGCGCTTGGCGTCGATCGCGACGACGATCGCCTGGTTGCCGAACCGGCGGGCGATCTCGGCGACGAGCTGGGGGGTGCGGATCGCGGCGGTGTTGACCGCGATCTTGTCGGCGCCCGCGTCGAGCAGGCGCTCGGCATCGGCGATCGATCGCACACCGCCGCCGACGGTGAGGGGCGCGAACACCTGATCGGCCGTGTGCGCGACGACGTCGACGAGCGTCGCGCGGCCCTCGGGCGAGGCCGAGATGTCGAGGAAGCAGATCTCGTCGGCGCCCTGCGCGTCGTACGCCGCGGCCTGCTCGACGGGATCGCCGGCGTCGCGCAGCTGCACGAAGTTGACGCCCTTGACGACGCGGCCGTTGGCGACGTCGAGGCACGGGATGACGCGCTTGGCGAGCGTCATCCCTGGGGTCCGTGGCAGGCGGCGACCGCCTCGGCGACGGTGAACCGCCGATCGTAGAGCGCGCGGCCGACGACGACGGCCGGGATGTTCGCGGCGCGCAGGTTCGCGAGATCCGCGAGCGTGCCGACGCCGCCCGACGCGATGACCTCGCAGCCCAGCGTGCGCGCGAGCTGCGCGGTCGCCTCGACGTTCGGCCCGCCGCGCAGGCCGTCGCGGGCGATGTCGGTGTAGAGCAGCGCGGCCGCGCCCCAGCCGATCGCGCGGCGGCCGAGCTCGATCGCGGTGATCTCGCTCGCCGCGGTCCAGCCGTCGACCGCCACGATGCCGTCGCGCGCGTCGACCGCCACGATCACGCGCCCGGGATGCGCGCGGCAGGCCTCCTCGACGAGCGCGGGCGACTTCACCGCCGCGGTGCCGAGCACGACGAACGCGGCGCCGAGCTCGAGCACGGCGTCGATCGCCGCGCGATCGCGGATGCCACCGCCGACCTCGACCGGGATCGGGCACGCGGCGACGATCGCGCGGATCAGCTCGCGCTGCACGGGCGCGCCGGCGAACGCGCCGTCGAGATCGACGACGTGCAGGCGATCGGCGCCGTGCGCGGCGAGCTCCTGCACGAGCTCCACCGGGTGGGCGTGGAAGATCGTGGCGCGGTCGCGCTTGCCCTCCTCGAGTCGCACGGCCTTGCCACCGAGGAGATCGATCGCGGGAAACAGCTTCACGGCAGCGCTCCGTCGACGAAGTTCTTCAGGATCGCCAGGCCGACGCCCTGGCTCTTCTCGGGGTGGAACTGACACGCGAACACGTTGTCGCGCCGGACCGCCGCGCAGAACCGCTGCCCGTGCTCGGCCTCGAGCGCGACGATCGCGCGGTCGCGCGGCACCGCGTGGTAGCTGTGCACGAAGTATACGTACGGGTCCGCGGGGAGCCCGGCCAGCAGCGGCTCGCGCTCGTGCGTGGATCCCGGCGGCGGCGCGACCGGTGGGGTGATCGTGTTCCAGCCCATGTGCGGGACCTTGAGGTCGCCGCTCGGGACGAACGCCTCGACGTCGCCCGCGAACACGCCGAGGCCCGCGGTCGCGCCGTGCTCGACGCTGCGGTCGAACAGGATCTGGAGGCCGAGGCAGATGCCGAGGTACGGCCGGCCGCTGGCGATCGCCTCGCGGAGCGCCTCGCCGAGATCGTGCTCGGCGAGTCCCTGCATGAACATCGCGAACGCGCCCTGCCCGGGGACGACGATCTGGTCGGCCTTGCGGACGACGTCGGGGTCGCGCGACACGCGGACCTCGCCGCCGACCTGCTGGAGCGCGCGCTCGACCGACCGCAGGTTCCCGGAGCACGCATCGACGATGACGATCACGTCGTGAGCGTTCCCTTGGTCGACGGCACCGCGCCGCCGAGCCGCGGATCGATCCGGGTCGCCGCGTCGCACGCGCGGGCGAACGCCTTGAAGATGCACTCGATCGTGTGGTGCGCGTTGCCGCCGTAGTGGAGCAGCACGTGGAGGTTGCACTGGGCGCGGGTGGCGAACGCCGAGAAGAACTCCTTGGCGAGCTCGCAGTCGAACGTGCCGATCCACTTGCCGTCGAGGCCGGCCACGTTCCACACGAACGCCGGGCGCCCGCAGAAGTCGATCGCGACGGTCGCGAGCACCTCGTCCATCGGCAAGGTCGCGGCGCCGTAGCGCACGATGCCGGCGCGGTCGCCGAGCGCGCGCTCGAACGCGTTGCCGAGCGCGAGGCCGGTGTCCTCGACGGTGTGGTGGCCGTCGATCTCGACGTCGCCCGCGGCGGTGACCGTCAGATCGAACAGGCCGTGGCGCGCGACGGCGTCGAGCATGTGCGACAGGAACGGGATCGGCGTCGCGATCGTGCGAGCGCCGGTGCCGTCGAGGTCGACCTCGACGACGATCTGCGTCTCCTTCGTGTTGCGCTCGATTCGCGCGCTCCGCGCCACGCCTCCTTGTATCAGGTGGTCACCGATCGTACAAACGTTCGCATGCTCGGTACTCGGCTCGTGTGCGTCGGAATGGTGGCCGCTTCGCTTGTCGGTGGCTGTGGTGGCAAGAAGGCGAAGACGCCCCACAAGCCGAAGGCGAAGGTGGTCGAACCTCCCACGGTCAAGGAGGAGACCGAGGCGGATCGCGCGGCGAAGCGCCTGGAGGCGGCCCACGCGATCATTCCCGACGGCAGCAAGTGCCTGCCCCCCGCCCTCAAGGAGTCGGGCGCGCCGCACCTCGAGCTCGGCGTCGTCACCGACGCCGCGATGGTGTGCGCGATCGACACCGATCCGACGCGCCTGCTCGGGCCGGTCGGCTGCTTCCGCGTCAACCTGGGGACCAACGAGCTGTCGTACGAGGCGCCGCAGCCGCTGCCGGGCATCGGGTTCGCGGTCCACGTCGACGACAAGTGCGCCCGTGGCTACTGCCTGCCGGCCGCGCCCGCGGCCAAGACAGCGCACATCGTGTGGAGCCCGGACACGTCGAAGGTCGCGGTCCTCGCCGACGAGACCATCCACGTGTTCGAGGCCGCCGCCAAGGCGCACACGGCCGACTTCTCGATCCGCGGCGACAAGGGCGTCACCGGCGAGCCCGCGTCGCTCCACTGGGTCGGCGACGTCCTGTTCGTCGAGAACGCCGACGGCAACGTGTTCGCGTTCAAGGCGGACGGCACCGCGATCGGCGGGCTCGAGGTGCTCGGCGGCAAGGCCGGCCAGCTGCTATCGACCAAGGGTGGCTCGTTCTCGGTGCTCGACAACAAGGCGCGCATCGCGATCGCCGAGAAGGGCTGGTCGACGTTGACGTCGTACGAGGTCGACTCCGGCAAGCGCACCAAGGTCGTGCGCAAGCTGGCGAAGGCGCCGTGCAAGCCGGAAGAGCTCGACGGGTACTTCAAGGATCCGACGTCGCTCGCCGATGGCAAGTGCAAGGACTACGCGACCAAGACGTTCGCGTACCTCGTCGGCGCCAACGGCATCGCGGGCAGCAAGAACCTGCTCGTCGTGCTGCGCGATGGTCGGCTCGGCGAGCTCGGCGTGATCGATCCCAAGACGCTCGTCGAGCAGCCGAAGATCATCAAGCTGTCGTGGTGCGGCGCGTCGGCCGCGCCCTCGGAGTAACGCCTCAGCGCCGCATCGCGGCGAGGCGATCGCGCGACGCGCTGACCTCACCCTCGGTCATGCTGCCGACGAGATCGAGCGAGGCGCGTTGCTCCTTGCCAGTCTTCTCGTCCCGCGCGCGCACCTGCAAGATGCCCGACGCATCGAGCTGGAACGTGACCTCGATCCGGGTCTCGCCGCGTGGCCGCGGCGGCAGGTTCTCGAGCTTGAGGTCGCCGATCACCGTGTTGCTGTCGAGTCGGCGGGACTCACCCTGACAGACGACGATCCGCACCATGTCTTGCTGATCGCGCGACGTGACGAACAGCTTCTTGGTCTCCGTCGGCAGCCGGGCGTTCCTGCGGATCAGCTCCTCGCAGAACCCGGCGACGGTGCCGATCCCGAGGCCGCGGGGCGTGACGTCGAGCACCATGGGCACCGCCGCCCGCGGCGCCATCGGCACCGGCGCGACCACCACGGGCGCCGCGAAGCCGGGCGCGGTGCGCGCCGCCGACGGGATGGTGGCGTCGGGCAGATCGCCGATGCCGAGCTGGGTCTTGCCGAGCTGGGTCTCGTCGAACGAACCGCTGGCCGCCACGGTGTCGTTGTCCAGGCCGAGGATCAGATCGCCGAGCGACGGCGGGCGTGTGGTCGTTGGCAGCGGTGGTGGGGCCGAAGGTCGCGTGGCCCGCGCGGGCAGCGGTGGCGGCACGGCCTGCGAGGCCTGCGTGATCCGCGGCGGTGGCGGGACGCTCACCGATGCCGTACGGCGTGGTGGTGGCGCCGGCAACAGATCGAGCTCGGGCTCCGGGGGCTCGGGGAGCAGCGAGATCGTCGACGGCTCGTTCGCGGTCGGGGCCGCGGGCACGCCCGCGAGGGTGAGTGTGTTGATGCCAGGGGCCGTCTTCGCGGCCGCCGCGGGTGTGCGCTGGGTGAGGCGCGCCAGCGGTACCGCCTGGGGTTGCGTGGTGCGCGGGGCTGCGTGCTGCGCGTACTCGTTCACGGTCCGCGTCCCCGGCGTGGCGCCGTACGGATTCGTCCGGCGTGGCGGTGCCGGATCGGTGGCGGGATCGGTGGCGGGATCGAGGGTCAGCGCCTCGAACAGCCCGCTGTCGAGGCTCTGCTGCCCGCCGATCTGGGTCACGTCCGCCACCGTGGTGCCGGTGACCGTCTCGTCGACGGGGTGCGGGACGGCCGGCGGGCTCGACGAGCGGCGGCCGCGCCCGCTCGCGCGTTCGAGCACCGAGGCCTGCAGCGCGGCCCCGATCGTGACCGCCTCCTCGGCGGCGATGTCGGTGCGCGGGGTCTTCTGGAAGTATCGGGTCACCAGATCGCGGACGTGGGGAATCTTCGTGGTGCCACCGACGAGGATGACGTCCTCGATCGCGTCGAGCGGCACGTTGGCGAGCGACAGCGCCTCGTCGCAGACCGGGAACGTGCGCTCGATGATCGGCGCGATCTCGGAGATCAGCTCGTCGCGCGTCAGCTCGATCAGCAGGTTGAGCGGCGCGCCCTTGGGGCCGTACGCGATCTCGTCGATCCGCACCACCGCGCGCGAGCGGCGCGACAGCTCGATCTTGGTCTGCTCCGCCACGGCGCGCAGCCGCATCATCGAGACCTCGTTGGTCCGCAGATCGATGCGTGACTCCATCAGGAACTTCTGCACCATCTTCTCGACGAGGCGCTCGTCGAGGTCGTCGCCGCCGAGGAAGCTGTCGCCGGCGGTACCGAGCACCTCGTAGACCTCGTCCTCGCACTTGAGGATCGTGACGTCGAACGTGCCGCCGCCGAAATCGTAGACCGCGATCAGGCGATGCAGGCCGCGGGTGTGCCCGTAGGCGAGCGCCGCCGCGGTCGGCTCGTTGAGGACGCGCTCGACGGTGAGCCCGGCGACCGCCCCGGCCGTCGCGGTCGCGCTGCGCTGCGCGTCGTTGAAGCTCGCGGGCACGGTGATCACCGCGCGGTGGACCTCGTGGTCGAGCCGCGCCTGCGCGATCATCTTGAGGTGATCGAGGACGATCGCCGAGATCTCGGGCACCGCGAACTCGCCGGCGCGCGTGACGATCATCGGCATCTTCGAGCCACCCTCCTTGATCTGGTAGGGCATGCGCGCCTTCGCGGTCTGCACCTCGGGTGAACTCCACGGACGGCCGAGCAGCCGCTTCACGGAGAACACCGTGTTCGCGGGATCGATCACCTTGCGCTGCTTGGCGGCCGCGCCGACGATCACGCCCCCGTTGGGGTGGAACGACACGACCGATGGATGGATCTTGAAGTTCGCCTCGTCGGCGAGCACGACCGCGTTGCCGGCGGCGTCGACGTGCGCCACCGCCGAGTTCGACGTGCCGAGGTCGATGCCGACGATCGGCTCCCAGCTCGGATCACTCATGAAGGCTCGCGAGGACGCCGTCGTACCAGCGCTCGAGACTCGTGCGAAAGGGCCACATCCAACCGTACGAGGCTCCCACGAACTGGTCGATGATGTGACGTCGATACTCGGTACGCCTGGGGTAAGCCGCACCCCAGACCTCGGCGGCGGCCCGGATGCTCTCGGCGTAGGCCTCTCGCTCGAACGCCGCCCGGCACCACGCCAGCCCCATCGGCAGCGGGACGAACAGGTAGAGCAGCGCCATCCCGACGAGCGTGTACCTGCGAAATTGCCGCAGGTGGATCGCCTCGTGGCGGAGCGTGACGTAGCGGTGATCCGCGGTCCACGCGTCCCAGTCGCTCGTGACGTACACCGTCTTGCCGATCGTCGTCTGAAAGTCGGTCAGGTAGGTCCGCATCTGCCCGAACGTCAACCCGATCAGCGCGTAGTGGATCGTCCGATGCAGGCGCGACTGATCCTTGCGCACGACACGGAAGCCAGGGATCTCATCGGCGAGCGTGGCGACGAGCTGCGCATAGCGATCCACGATCACCACGGGCTCGCTTTGCTGGCCACGACACCACTGTAGTAGCGTCCGGGGCCGCCGTGGTCGACCTGAGCAAGCTCAATGCGCCGCAGCGCGAAGCGGCGGGTCACGGGACCGGCCCGATCCTCGTGCTCGCGGGGGCCGGCTCGGGCAAGACCCGCGTGATCACGTTCCGCATCGCGCACCTCGTCGAGCAGGGCTGCCCGTCGCGCTCGATCTGCGCGATGACGTTCACCAACAAGGCCGCCGCCGAGATGCGCGAGCGCATCGGCCACCTCGTCGGTGACAGGGCGGTCGCCCAGGGCCTGACGATCGGCACGTTCCACGCGCTCGGGCTGCAGATCCTCAAGACCGAGCGCCGCGCCCTCGGCCTGCCGCGCGGCTTCACGATCTACGACGCGGCCGATCAGATGGGCGTGCTGCGCGAGGCGATCCGCTCGATCAAGGACATGAGCCGCGACGGCGAGCGCAAGTACGACGTCAAGGCGATCATGGCGCGGATCTCGCTCGCGAAGAACGCGTTCGTGTCGCCCGAGGACTACGCGGGCAACCCCGCCGACGACTACGACGGGATCACGGCGCTGGCGTACCCCAAGTACCAGGAGATGCTGCGGGCGTGCGCCGCGTTCGACTTCGACGATCTGATCGTCGAGCCGGTGCGGCTGTTCCAGCGCGATCCCGAGGTCGCCAAGCGGTGGGCCGAGCGGTTCGAGTACGTGCTGGTCGACGAGTTCCAGGACACCAACTCCGCGCAGCTGGCGCTCGTGCGCCACCTGGTCAGCGCGCACATGAACCTGACCGTCGTCGGTGACGACGACCAGTCGATCTACAGCTGGCGCGGCGCCGACCCGACGATCATCCTGCGGTTCGCCGAGCTGTTCGCCGGCGCCAAGGTCGTCAAGCTCGAGCAGAACTACCGCTCGACCAAGACGATCCTCGCCGCCGCGAACACCGTGATCGCGAACAACAAGCATCGCCACGGCAAGGAGCTGTGGTCGCAGGTCGGCGAGGGCGAGGTGATCACCCACGCCGTCGCGCCCACCGCCGAGGACGAGGCGCAGTGGATCGCGCTCGAGATCAGGAAGCTCGTCAAGGACGGGCGGCGGTGGTCCGACATCGCGGTGATGTATCGCTCGAACATCCAGAGCAAGGTGCTCGAGGAGGAGCTGCGCACCAACGAGGTCCCGTACGTGATGTACGGCGGCCAGCAGTTCTTCGAGCGCAAGGAGGTCAAGGACCTCATCGCGTACCTGCGCGTCGCGCTCAACCCGCGCGACGAGCTCGCGCTCCGGCGGATCATCAACTACCCCGCGCGCGGGATCGGCGCGACCACCATCGAGAAGCTCGTCAACGTCGCGAGCGCCAAGCACGGGACGTTGTGGGACGCGCTGCGCGGGGCGCTCGCCGCCGGCAACTCGTCGCTGCCCGGGTTCGCCGATCCCAACGATCCGAGCGCGCTGATCGACGACGACGAGGCCAGCGGCGCGCCGATCGACGGCGTCGACGTCAAGGGCGCGACGCGCAACGGCATCCAGGAGCTCGTGCACGTGATCGGCGAGCTCGGCGCGGCGATCACCGCCGGCGACGATCTCGTCGCCGCGACGCGGACGCTGATCGAGGACATCCGGCTCTACGACGACCTCAAGGAGGCGTCGACCAGCCTGTCGGCCGCGCAGCGCCGGATCGACAACGTCGAGGGCCTGCTCGGCTCGCTGCAGCGCTTCGTCGACAAGCTCAAGGGCGCGCTGCCGGGCGACAAGAAGGCGAAGAAGAGCGCGCGCGAGGCGATCGCCGAGTACCTCCGGCAGCTGTCGCTCGAGACCAGCGAGGAGCGCGAGGAGGGCGGCGAGCGCGTCGTGCTGACGACGCTGCACGGCGCCAAGGGCCTCGAGTTCCCGGTGTGCTTCATGATCGGCCTCGAGGAGGAGCTGCTGCCCCACATCCGCACGCTGCAGCCGCAGGCGTCCGACGTCTCCGACGCCGATCACGCGACCGACATCAGCGAGGAGCGCCGGCTGTGCTACGTCGGCATCACGCGGGCGCAGCGCAAGCTGTACCTGACGCGCGCGTGCACGCGGGTCTCGCGCGGCCGCACGATGCCGCGTACGCCCTCGCGGTTCTTGCTCGAGGTCCCCGACGAGCTGCTCGAGGTGCGCGACCTCGGCCAGGAGATGAAGCAGAAGGTGCCCGTCGACGAGGTGCGGGACTTCTTCGCGAACCTCGCCCTCGACGACTAGCCGGCCGGTTTGCGCGCGGGCGCGATCGGCTGGCCGCGGGCGAGGCGGGCGCGCGCGAGGCCGACGAACCGCGGATCGGCGTCGCCGGCGAGCCAGCGTCGCCCGAGGCGCTCGGCGACCACCGCGGTCGTGCCCGAGCCGACGAACGGATCGACGACGAGCTGGCCGGGCGCGCTCGACGCCAGCACGAGCTTCTCGATCAGCGCCTCGGGCTTCTGCGTCACGTGCGCGGTCTTCTCCTCCATGCCGTTGCACAGCACGGGGATCTCGAAGACGTCGCGCGGCTTGGCGCCCAGCGGGTTCGGCTCCCAGGTGTCGCGCTTTGCCTTCGCGCCGCCGTACTGCGACGACACCGCCTGGATGCGCGCCGGATACTTGGTCGTGTGCCCGTTGTACGGGATGCGCACCGCGTCGATGTCGAGCTTCGCGCGATCGCCGCGCAGGTGGATGATCGACTCGTGCGAGCGGCCCCAGTCGCGCCCGAGGTTGGCCTTGTTGCGGTAGTACCAGACCAACCAGCGACACGACGCGAACCGCTTCGCGCTGCGCGCCTTGACGTCGGCGAGGATCTCCGAGAAGCCACACACGTACGCCGAGCCGTGGGGCGCGAGCACGCGCGCGACCTCCGCGAGCCAGGTGTCGCACCAGTCGACGTACACCTCGAGCGACTCGAACTCGTCCCACGCGGCCTTCGCGATCGCGTACGGCGGATCGGTGACCACGAGATCGACGCTGCCGTCGGGGATCGTCGCGAGCAGGGTCAGCGCGTCGGCGTGCCACAGCGAGCCGCGCGCGTCGTGGTGCGCGCGGGTCGGCCCGGGGCCCTGCAGATCCGCGGGGATCGCGAGCTCCTCGACGACGCGGGGTGGACGTTTCGGCACGGGGCAGATCATATATGGTCGGGCGTGCCCATTCACATCGACCCCACGGCCATCGTCGACGACGGGGTGACGCTCGGCGACGACGTCCGGATCTGGCACTGGACGCACGTGGTCGCCGGCGCGGTGATCGGCGCGCGCACGATGATCGCGCAGGGCTGCTACGTGGCCGGCACCGTCCGGGTCGGCGCGGGCTGCCGGATCCAGAACCACGTGTCGATCTACGACGGGGTCACGCTCGCGGACGACGTCTTCCTCGGCCCGTCGTGCGTGTTCACCAACATCACGCACCCGCGCGCGCACGTCGCCCGCAAGGCGTACGCGGCGACGACGATCGGGCGCGGGGCGTCGATCGGCGCGAACGCGACGATCGTCTGTGGGGTGACGATCGGCGCGTACGCGCTGGTCGGCGCGGGCGCGGTCGTCACGCGTGACGTGTCCGCGCACGCGATCGTCGTCGGCACGCCGGCCCGCAGGATCGGCACCGCGTGCCGGTGCGGCGAGTCGATGACCGCGGCGCGGTGCGCGCGCTGTGGCGAGCCGCGGCCCGACGACGGGTCAGGCGCGATAGAAGTGCCGCAGCCGTGACCACAGCTCGAGCGGATCGAAGCCGAGCTGCGCGAACGGCCCCGACTCCTTGAGCGCGGTCCCGGCGCGCTGCGCCATCGCCGCCGCGCGGTCGCGCGTGCCCTGCGGCAGCATCGCCGCGAACCCGCGCGCGGCGCGGCCGGCCAT
The DNA here is from genome assembly GCA_026387715.1 of Pseudomonadota bacterium. Taxonomy (GTDB): domain Bacteria; phylum Myxococcota_A; class Polyangia; order Haliangiales; family Haliangiaceae; genus JABFXX01. The sequence continues at coordinate 29,746 of JAPLLF010001132.1, read as the reverse complement.
CGCCGCGATCGTCGCGCCACCGACGAGCCCGAGCAGCCACGCGGGCGATGGCTCGATGATCACGTGCTTGGCGTTGAGCTCGCGGGCGAACTGATCGCTCGGGCCGGTGATGATGCGCTGCACCGCCGCCCGCTCGAGGAACACGCCGATCGATGGCTTCGCGAACCGATCCTCGACGGCGTCGAGCACGCGCTTGTAGCCGGTCGTGTCCCACGTGCGCGAAAACGTCGCCTCGGGGACGAGATCGACGAGCGCGCGATGGGTCGCCACGACCGTCACGTCGCCGGCCTGCTTGACCGCGATGATCGAGCTGTGGATGCGCGCGCGATCGTCGTCGATCACGTACGCCAGCAGCGCCGAGCGATCGGGGACGAGCAGGTCGAACGTGCGCTGGAGCCCCTCGTACGACGGGGTGGGCAGCACGTCGAGCAACGGCGGCTCGGTCCACAGCCCCTTGCCGGCCCACCGCTTGAGCGCGCGTAGCGCGATGATCCCCTGCGCGGCGTAGTCCTGGTCGAGCGACAGCGCGGCCTCGATCTCCGCCGACAGCGCGCCGATCAGCGTGCGCTCGACGGCGATCACCGCGGCGACGTCGAGCTGCCGCGCCCACGCGGCGAGCCCGGGGGTGGTCGGATCGATCGGCGCGAGCGCCGGGATCGGCACGAGCGCGCCGACGCCGCTCGTGATCACCTTGATCGGCAGGCCGTCGTCGAGCACGACCAGCGCCCAGCGCGGCCCCGACGACGATCGATCGAGCACGCGCGGCGGCACGAGCAGGCGCCACCAGTTCGCCCACTGCCGCGGATCGAGCTCGCGCAGCTGGAGATCGGGTGACAACACCGCTGCTACCCTAGCTGGCGTGCGCTTGCTTGTCAGGGGATCTTCGGTTCACATGCGACGCATGAAGACGAACCTCCTCATCGCAGCAATGATTCTCGCGACGTCCGCGACCGCCTCGGCCGGTGGCCAATCGGGGTCCATCGGCGTCGGCGTCGAGCGCCAGATCAACGGCGAGGCCGGTGGGGTGTCGGCGAACTACGACGCCGGCCAGTTCCACGTCGGCGGGTTCTTCAGCTTCTCGGACAGCGACGGCGACAACAACCACTTCTTCTCGCTCGGCGGGCGGTTCTTCTATCACCTGCACCAGACCGCGATGTCCGACTTCGGCGCGGGCCTCGGCCTGGGAATCGCGAGCCTTCCGGATCCGACCATGGCCGATCCTGGCAACCGCGCGACCCACCTGTTCATCGAGCCGAGCGTGCAGATCCGCGTGTTCGTCGCGTCCAACGTCGCGCTGAGCTTCACCGCCGGGCTCGTGCTCGGGGCGCTCGACGCCAACGGCTTCTCGTTCGACGGTCAGGGCATCGGGCTGGGCGCCGGCAACGGGACGATCGGCCTGCCGACGGCGTCGGCCGGCGTCCACTACTACTTCTTTTGAGAGCACCCAGGGTCCGCCGTCGCGGGCCCACGGTGGCATGGACCGGAGTGTAGTAGCCTGACCTCGTGAAGTGGACCCGCGGCACGAAGAACGATGACGTCGTCGACGTTCGTGGTGCCGGTGGTGCCAGCGGCGGCGGGCTCAGCGGCGGCGCGAAGCTCGGCGGCGGCAGCGTCGTCACGTTGCTCATCATCTTCGTGATCGCCAAGGCGACCGGCGTCGACGTCTCGTCGCTGCTCGGCGGATCGACGACGACGACCTCGCAGCCGACGCCGAAGCCCACGGGACCTACGCCCCCGGTGGGCCTCGATCCGCACGCCGAGGACGTCGACTACATCCGCTTCGTGATGAAGGACATCCAGGACGCCTTCGAGGCGAAGTTCGCCGCGGCGGGCAAGCCGTACCCGCGCGCGAAGCTCTACGTGTTCGCCAACTCGATCGACACCGCGTGCGGGCGCTCGTCGTCGGCGATCGGGCCGTTCTACTGCCCCGGCGACGCGCAGGCGTACATCGATCTGTCGTTCTTCCGCGAGCTGAGCGATCGGTTCGGCGCGCCGGGTCGGTTCGCGCAGGCCTACGTCCTCGCGCACGAGATCGGGCACCACGTGCAGAACCTGCTCGACGCCGACGCCCAGGCCGCGCACCTGGTGAAGGGCAACGGCGGCGGCAAGGCCGCGAAGAACGCGGCGTCGGTGCGCATCGAGCTCCAGGCCGACTGCTACGCCGGCGTGTGGGGCAACGCGGCCAAGGGCAAGAAGCTGCTCGAGGTCGATGATCTCGAGTCGGCGATCGTCGCCGCGCAGGCGATCGGCGACGATCGCCTGCAGAAGCAGGCAGGCGTCGACGTCAACTCCGAGACGTGGACGCATGGCTCGTCCGCGCAACGCGTGAAGTGGTTCCGACGGGGCTTCGATTCCGGAAGCCTCGATGCTTGCGACACGTTCTCTGTGGAGTCCCCATGACCGCTACGTCGTTCCCGAAGACCGAAATCAAGATCCTCCTCCTGGAGGGCATCCATCCCATCGCGACCGAGGCGTTCGCCGCCGAGGGCTTCCAGGTGGAGGCCGTCAAGGGCGCCCTCCCCGAGGCCGAGCTCGTACAACGCGTCGCGGACGCGCACATCCTGGGCATCCGCAGCAAGACGCAGGTGACCGAGGCGGTGCTCGCCGCCGGGCGTCGGTTGCTGTCGGTCGGCGCGTTCTGCATCGGCACCAACCAGGTGCGGCTGCGCGCGGCCACCCAGCACGGGATCCCGGTGTTCAACGCGCCGTTCTCGAACACGCGCTCGGTCGCCGAGCTGATCATCGCCGAGATCGTGATGCTGTCGCGTCACCTCGGCGATCGCTCGCGCGAGGTCCACGAGGGTCGCTGGCGCAAGGTCGCCGTCGGCAGCCACGAGGTGCGCGGTCACACGCTCGGCATCGTCGGCTACGGCCACATCGGCAGCCAGGTCGGCGTGCTCGCCGAGGCGTTCGGCATGCGCGTGCTGTTCTACGACGTGCTCGCGAAGCTGCCGATGGGCAACAACCGCCCGGCCAAGCTCGCCGAGCTGCTCGCGCAGAGCGACTTCGTGACGCTGCACGTTCCGGAGACGCCGTCGACGAAGAACATGATCGGCGCCGAGGAGCTGGCGCTGATGAAGCCGGGCGCCTGCCTGCTCAACGCGAGCCGCGGCACCGTCGTGGTGATCGACGCGCTGGCGGACGCGATCAAGCGCGGCCACATCAACGGCGCGGCCGTCGACGTCTATCCCGAGGAGCCGGAGACCAACAGCGACGGCTTCAGCTCGCCGCTGCGCAACCTGCCCAACGTGATCGTCACGCCGCACATCGGCGGTTCGACCGAGGAGGCCCAGGAGGCGATCGGGGCGGAGGTCTCGGCCTCGCTCATCAAGTTCATCAACACCGGCGCGACGACCGCGTCGGTGAACTTCCCGCAGGTCGAGCTGCCGGTCACCAAGGGCACGCACCGCCTGCTCAACGTCCACAAGAACGTGCCGGGCGTGCTCCGCGACATCAACAAGATCGTCTCCGACATGAGCGCCAACATCCGCGCCCAGCTGCTCGCGACCGATCAGGACATCGGCTACCTGATCATGGATCTCGACCACGACGTCTCGCAGGACGTCCGCAAGGCGGTCGCCGCGCTCGAGACGAATATCCGCACGCGGATCCTGTTCTGATCTGATGCACATCAGCGTCTTCGACATCTTCAAGATCGGCATCGGGCCGTCGAGCTCCCACACGGTGGGCCCCATGCGGGCGGCGAAGCGCTTCGCCGCGCACGTGATCGACGGACAGCCGACCCACCTCAAGATCGAGCTGTTCGGCTCGCTCGGGTTCACCGGGCGCGGGCACGGCACCGACAAGGCGATCGTGCTCGGGCTCGAGGGCGAGGATCCGGCGACCGTCGACGTCGACTCGATCGCGGGACGGGTCGCCGCCGTCGAGCGCACCAAGCGCATCACGCTGCTCGGCCGGCTCGAGGTCGGGCTCGACGTGTCGACCCAGCTGATCTTCCATCGGCGCGACAAGCTCCCGCTGCACGCCAACGGCATGCGGTTCACCGCGACCGGCGCGGCCGGGACCGTCGAGAAGATCTACTACTCGATCGGCGGCGGGTTCGTCGTCGACGACACGGGCGTCGCCGCGGACGGCGCGCCACCCGAGGCGCGGCCGCCGGTGCCGTATCCGTTCGACAGCGGGGCCGACCTGCTCGCGCACGCGGCGGAGCACGGCCTCGGGCTGTCGACGCTGATGCTCGAGAACGAGAAGACGTTCGCGCCCGAGGCGGACATCCGTGCGCGCGTGATGGAGATCTGGGCGGCGATGGAGGCGTGCGTGAAGCGCGGCTGCGAGCGCGAGGGCATCTTGCCGGGGGGGCTCAAGGTGAAGCGGCGCGCGGCGGCGCTCCATCGCCGGTTGAAGGTCGACGCGACCGCGCAGCACGATCCGCTGGTGATCATGGACTGGGTGAACCTGTTCGCGCTCGCGGTCAACGAGGAGAACGCCGCGGGTGGGCGCGTGGTCACCGCGCCGACCAACGGCGCGGCGGGCATCATCCCCGCGGTGCTGATGTACTACCGGCGCTTCGTCCCGGGCGCCGACGACGAGGGCACGCTGCGCTTCCTGCTCACCGCCGCGGCGATCGGCGCGCTGTACAAGAAGAACGCGTCGATCAGCGGCGCCGAGGTCGGCTGTCAGGGAGAGGTCGGCGTCGCGTGCTCGATGGCCGCGGGGGCGCTCGCCGAGGTGCTCGGCGGGACGCCGGCGCAGGTCGAGAACGCGGCGGAGATCGGGATGGAGCACAACCTCGGGCTCACCTGCGATCCGATCGGCGGGCTCGTGCAGGTGCCGTGCATCGAGCGCAACGCGATGGGCGCGGTGAAGGGCATCAACGCCGCGCGGCTCGCGCTCCAGGGCGACGGCACGCACAAGGTGTCGCTCGACAAGGTGATCCGGACGATGTGGCGGACGGGCGCCGACATGAGCAGCAAGTACAAGGAGACCGCGCGTGGCGGGCTCGCCGTGAACATCATCGAGTGTTGATCGGGTAGGCTGACGCCCGTGGAGAGCTCGCGCGAAGCGCATCTGATCGTCGGCCTCGAACCGCGACAGAGTGATCTCGCGCGGGGCATCGTGATCGCCCGCGCGGCCAGGCCGCTGTCTCCTGCGGACCAGCGGGCGCTCTGGCAGACCCTCGCGGCCGCCGGCGTGACCGAGCTCGGCGTCGACGACGAGCGTCGCGACGACAGCGATCCCGACGATCCCATCGAGCGTCAGTGGCTCGCCGCGCCGTGGGTGCCGCCAGACGTCGAGCAGGTCGCGGCCCAGCGACTCGCGCTCGAGACCGTCGCGGCGACCTACGCGCTCGGCGCGATCTGGCTCTACAAGGTCGAGACCGGCATCGACGGCGTCGCGTGGATGGAGCTCACGCGCCAGGCCGGCGACGCCGACGAGGACGCCGACGACGCGCCGCTCGATGCCGACGCCGAGGTGGTCGACGCGGTGTTCGACACCGCGGAGGAGGTCATCTACGCGACCGCCGATGCCAACGAGGTGATGCGCAAGAGCGCGCCGTCGATCCCGCTGGCCGACGAACGCGACGCCGACGTCGACGATGACGACGACGACGACGATGACGATGATGACGACGACGACGATGACGACGATGACGACGACGACGACGACGGCAGTGACATGGAGAGTCACTGGCGCAACGGGCCGCCGCCGTTCGAGCACTCGGTCGCGTTTCCGATCGAGCGGTATCCCGAGATCATCGAGCAGTACGACTGGGAGAGCTTCGGCGTCGCGCTCAAGCTCGCGGGGACGTCGGAGCCGGGCGAAGAGTCCGTGATCAACGCGTTCTTCGCGCTCTGGCTATCGGCCTATCAGGACGAGCGCACCGAGGACTTCGAGCCGTTCCAGCGCGCGGACGTCGTGCACGATCGCACGCACCGCAGCGCGCTCATGTGGGTCGAGCGGTTCGCGGTCCCGGCGAGCGCGTCGGACCAGGTGCACTTCCTGCTGTGGATCGTCGCGCGCATCAACGACATCCTGCCGATCGCGTGGGCGCGGTTCGAGCCCGTCGACGAGGCGGTCAAGTCGCGCGCGCAGGTCGACGTCGACGACGACGATCAGACCGACGATCCGTTCGTGCTCGCGGGCAATCCGTTCGCGGATCGCCTGGGCCGCAGCGGCGAGGAGGCCGCGCTCGCGTGGGCGATCGCCCAGAGCGCGTGGAGCAAGCGCGAGCTCGCGGGCATGCTCGTCGAGGTCGCGCTCGAGCACGATCCCGACGAGGCGGCCACCGCCGTCATCGCCGAGCGCCTCCTGCGGCGCGCCCTCGCGTTCGATCCGGACTGCGACGCGACCGGCTACCTCGCGATCGTGATGGTGCGGCAGGATCGCGTCGACGAGGCGATCGCGCTCGCGACCGCGGCGCCGCGGCGCGACGTGCGGTTGCTCGTCGTCGGCGAGGTCGCCGAGCACCGCGCGAGCAAGCTCGCCGACACGCTCGGGTTGCTCGATGCCGAGACGCTCGCCGAGACCGAGCCCGAGGAGCTCGCGGATCTCGTCGCGACCGTCGCGCGCCATGCGCCGAGCTTCACCGATGCGATCCTCGCGTACGTGCCGCGCAGCGCGGTGCTCGTCCCGCACCTGTACAACGCGAGCTTCACGATCGAGCGGCCGCAAGGCCTCGCGATCCTGCGCGCGGTCCTCGCGATGCCGGCGCCGGCGCGCGAGCAACCCGAGGCGCGCTCGGCGTTCGTGATGGCGTGGAACAACGCGTGCATCCACGCCCACGCGCTCGGCGAGTACGCGCTGGCCGTCGAGCTCGCGGACGGTGGCCAGCCGTACGCGCCCGAGAATCCGTACATCTATCACTCGGCGGCGTGCGCCTACGCCTCGGTCGGCCAGATCGACCGCGCGATCGCGCAGGTCGCCAAGGCGATCGAGCACGACTACGAGCACGCCGAGAAGATGGAGACCGACGTCGACCTCGCGACGCTGCACGGCGATCCGCGGTTCGCGGCGCTGTTCGTGGAGTGGCGCAACCGTCGCGTCGATCTGAACTAGCAGGCTAAGAAACGAAGCATCAGCCTCTAGACCTCGGGGACGACGTCGTCGACGTGATCCTCGAGGATCTCGACCGCCGCGCGCGCGGAGGTGAGCCGGAGCGTCTCGCCGCCGCGCACCAGGGTGACCTCGCAGCGCGCGATCTTGGTGTTGAGGCAGATCTTCGTGCCGCCGGAAGGATTGCCGTAGCGCAGCGCGACGAAGTCGGTCGGCTCGGCGATGAGATGGACGGCGAGCTGCCCGGCGCTGCCCGCCGTCGCGATCGTCCATTCACGCCGGCGAACGTCGTAGTGGCCGTCGGCGCGCGCGGCCGTCCACAGGCCGTTCCAGCGCAACGTCTCGCCCCGCAGGTGCAGCACGGCGGGCGACAGCCACGGCGTCCACACCGGGCCCAGCTTGATCCGTGCGGTCGAGCACTCGAGGAACGCGGTGGGGTCCTCGTCGAAGCCGGCGACCTGTCCCCACGCGTAGCGATCGGTGTGGCGGCTGCCCCAGTTGTGGTTCTGCGAGCCCACCCAGTCGACGATGTCGAGGCGCTCGCTATCGACGGTGATCGTGCCGGCGAACCGCGCGAGCGGCCGCCCGACGAGGACCTTCGCGCGCGGGAGCGCGGTGCCGTAGAGCCTCGCCGGCAACACGAGCAGCGGGTCCAGGCCCCCGCCGTAGCGAAGGTCCCACGCGATCGTGTGGCCGTTGGCCGACGCCTCGCCGCGGAGCTGCGCGTCGTCGAGTCGCGCGTGGCCGATGGCGACGTCGAGCGAGTGGCGCGAGAACCGACACTCGTCGATCGGCACGACGTCCTTGACCGCGACGATCCGCCTGGTCTGGCGATCGAACACGATCGCCCACAGCTCGCCGACCGCATCCTCCGGGTGATCCGCGGGCGAGAAGATCGTGTACCGGATCCAGAACGCGCGCCGGCCGCTCGCGTCGTTCGCGCGCTGAAACCAGCTCTCGTAGTGGCCGGCGGGCGAGCCCGCGACGAAGCGTGCCGCGTTCCACCGATCTCGATCTCCCATCGACCCCATCCTGTCCATCTTACATGGCTTGCCTGCTACAGACGCAGCGTCGCTCAGCTCGGACGCAGGACGGCGCCGCTGGTCTCCGCGGAGATCTGGCGCGTGGCCTCGTCGTAGTGGCTCCAGCACACGGGCGCGTAGTGCTCGTCGGCGCCCAGCTGGATCTGCGGGCCATCGACGGTGGGCGTGCCACCGACGAACCGCAGGTTGCAGATCGCCTTCTTCGAGCAGTACTGGCAGGTGACCTTGACCTCCTCGATGCCGTCGGCGAGCTCCATCAGGCGCTGCGCGCCGGGGAACAGCCGGGTGCGGAAGTCGGTGCGCAGGCCGTAGCAGATCACCGGCACGCCGGGCGACACCGTGATGCGGCGCAGCGCCTCGATCACCGCCGGGGCGAGGAACTGCGCCTCGTCGACGAGCACGCAGTCGAGCCCGACGAAGTCTCGTGGGTCGAGCACGGTGTCCTCGTCGACCATCAGATCGGCCTCGGCCTCGAGGCCCGAGCGCGACGAGATCTTCGCCTCGCCGAACCGGATGTCGAGCCGGGGCTTGACGAGCAGCACGCGCTTGCCCTGCTTCCGGTAGTTGTGGGCGACCGCGAGCAGGTTCATCGACTTCGCCGAGTCCATCGTGCCGTATCGAAAGTAGAGCTTCGCCACGGCGCGAACCTAGATCAGGGGAGTGACACTAGAAACGCCTCGCCAGCTTCTTCACGACCTGCATCGCCGGAATCCCGGTCACGCCGCCGCCGCCGTGGGTCGCCGACGACGCCTGGTAGAGGCCGTCGATCGGGGTGGTGAAGTCCGCGAACCCGGGCGCCGGCCGCATGTGGAACAGCTGGTTGGCGGACAGCTCGCCGTGGAAGATGTTGCCGCCGACGAGGCCGTAGGTCGTGGCCATCTCGTGGGGGCCGATCACCTGGCGGTGCAGGATCGACGACGTGAACCCGGGCGCGAGCGCCTCCATCCGCGCGATCAGCCGGTCGGCGTAGGCGTCGAGCTCGGCGGCGTGTGGCGCCGCGGCGAACTGGTGCGGCACCCACTGGGTGAACATCGACATCACGTGGTGGCCGGCCGGCGCGAGCGTGGGGTCGAACACCGACGGGATGCAGACGTCCGCGAACGGCAGCGTCGCGGGGCGGCCCGCGACCGCCTCCTGGAAGGCGCCCTCGACGTCGTCGAGCGACTCCGCCAGCACGATCGTGCCCCCGTGGACCTCGGGATCGAAGCCCGGCTTGCTGCGAAACTCCGGGAGACGATCGAGCGCGAGGTTCACCTTGACGGTGCCCGACCGCGACTTCCACCGCGCGATCGTTTCGACGAACGCGGCCGGCAGCTCGGCGCGCTCGACGTGCTGGAGGAACGTGATCTGCGGGTGCGTCGTGGCCACCACGGTCGTCGCGGCCAGCTCGTCGCCGTTGGCCAGCGCGACGCCGTGCACGCGGCCGTCGCGCACGAGGATCCTGGCGACCTCGGCGTCGCACCGGATCGTCGCGCCGAAGTGCTCGGCTGCGGCGCGCATCGCCTGCGTGACGCCGCCCATGCCGCCCTCGGGGAAACCCCAGGAGCCGACCGGCCCGTCGCCGACGTCGCCCATCTTGTGGTGGGCCATCACGTAGCCGGTCCCCGGCGAGCGTGGGCCCCCCCACGTGCCGATCACGCCGGACACCGCCAGCACGCCGCGCAGCGCGTCGCTCTCGAAGCGCTCCTCGAGCAGGTCCGCGACGCTCATCGTCATCAGCTTCGTGAGATCGCCGACGCCGCGCTCGTCGAGGTCGCGGAACTTCCAGGCCATCGCCAGCGCCGCGAGCAGGTCCCTGGGGTGCTTGCTGCCGAGCTTGGGCGGCACGCGCGTCAGCATCGGGCCGAGCAAGCCGCCGAGCCGACCGAGCCAGGCATCCCAGCGCACCATCTCGTCGGCGTCGGCGCGCGAGAACTTGGCGATCTCCGCGTGGCGACGCGCCGGGTCGTCGCACATCATCAGGTAGCGACCGTCGATGCGCGGCGCGAAGTACGGGTGCTGCGGATACACGCGATAGCCGAACCGCTCGAGCTCGAGCTCCTCGCGCACGCGTCGCGGCATCAGGCTGACGACGTACGACAGCGCCGTCATCTTGTAGGCCGGCCCCCACGGGGTCTCGGTGACGGCGGCGCCACCGACCTTGTGTCGGCGCTCGAGGACGACGACGGCCAGTCCGCGCTTGGCGAGCAGCGCCGCGGTGACGAGCCCGTTGTGGCCGCCGCCGATGACGATCACGTCGTAGCGTGCCTGAGTCACGGTCAGAACGCGCCGAGGTTGCGGGCGAGCAGCGTGGCGAGCGCGCCGACCGCGCCCGCGGCAGGGATCGTGAGCACCCACGCCCACACGATGCGGGAGGCGAGGCTCCAGCGGATCGCGCGGATGTTGGTCACCGAGCCGACGCCGACGATCGCGCCGGTGATCGTGTGGGTCGTCGACACCGGCACCTTGAGGAACGTCGCGAGGAACAGCGTGATCGCGCCGGCGACCTCGGCGCAGAAGCCGCCGACCGGCTTGAGGTGGGTGAGCCCCATGCCCATCGTCTTGACGATGCGCCAGCCACCGATCGCGGTGCCGAACGCCATGCAACCGTAGGACGCAAGGATGATCCACGTCGGCACGCTCTCGACGAGCTCGTGCGTCTTCGGATCGAGGTGCAGCGTGCCGCCGGCGACGAGCACCATGATGATCACGCCCATCGTCTTCTGCGCGTCGTTGCCGCCGTGGCCGATCGAGTACAGGCCGGCGGAGATCAGCTGGCCGACGCGGAACGTGCGATCGACCCGCTGCGGGCGCCACTTCCGGAACAGCCAGTACACCAGGATCATCAGCAGCGCGGCGAGGGTCAGGCCGATCAGCGGCGCGATCAGGATGAACTCGAGCGTCGGGATCACCTTGGCGGTCTGGATGACGCCCGAGCCCTTGTAGGCGAGGCCCGCGCCGCACAGCCCGCCGATCAGAGCGTGCGAGCTCGACGACGGGAGCCCGAGCACCCACGTCAGCAGGTTCCACGTGATCGCGCCGAGCAGCCCGCACATGACGACGTACACGAAGGCGGGATCGCTGGCCTCGACGGCGATCGTGCCGGAGATCGTCTTGGCGACCCCGGTGTGGAAGATGAACAGCGCGACGAAGTTGAACGTCGCGGCCCACAGCACCGCGACGCGCGGCGACAGGACGCGCGTCGAGACGATCGTCGCGATCGAGTTCGCCGCGTCGTGGAACCCGTTGATGATGTCGAACAGCAGCGCCACGACGATCGTGACGACGACGATGGCGGAGATCTCCATGGTCGACGCTCAGGCGTGCTCGAGGATCACGCCCTCGATGATGTTCGCGACGTCCTCGCAGCGGTCCGAGGCCATCTCGAGGTTCTCGTAGACCTCCTTCCACTTGATGACCATGATCGGATCCTTCTCCTCCTTGAACAGGCGGGCGACCGATCGGCGGAGGATCGCGTCGGCCTCGTTCTCGAGGCGGTTGATGTCGATGCAGAGCTTGAGCGTCGCCTGCGGATCCTTGAGCGTGCGCAGCCCGCGGGTGCACGCCTCGACCTGCTGCGCGCTGCGGTGGAGCACGTCGGCGAGGTCGCGCACGTCGGAGGTCATCACCGTGAGCTCGTAGAGCTCGATGCGCTCGGCCGCGGCTTCGACGTAGTCCATGATGTCGTCCATCCTGGTGATCAGCCGGTGGATCGAGTCGCGATCGATCGGCGTGATGAACGTCTTGTGCAGCGCCTCCACGCAGCGGTGCGTGATGGTGTCGGTCTCGTGCTCGATGTCCGAGATCCGGCGACACTTCGCGGGGATGTTCGCCCCGGTCGTGACCATCGAGAGGAACTCCTTGGTGCCCTCGATGGTGAGCCCGGCGTGCTGCTCGAAGAAGTCGAAGAAGCTGGTCTCGCGCGGGAGGAATCGGCCGAACATGAGGCCGCATCCTACGTGGCGCGACGGCGATTCAGAACTGCCCGTCGCGCAAATAGCGCACGACGAGGCGCTGGACCTCGGGCGATCGCATCATCCACGTGTGCGTCGCGTCGACCTCGGCGAACGCGGCCATGCCGTCGAGCTTGGTCTCGTCGACCGCGACGGTGCCGTCGTGGGCGGTCCCCTCGGCGAACCGGCGGCCCATCGTCCAGCTCGTCGGGTTGGTGAGCGCGAGCTTGCGCGTCCCGGCGATCACCGCGAACGGCGCCGGGGGTGGCGGCCACGCCGAGCCATCGGCGAGCTCGACGCCGGCGGGCCCGTAGAACCACCGGAACATCGGGCGCGCGGCGAGCCCGGCGGCCAGCGCGCTGCCGCGATTCGGCGGCGCGAGCATCACGATGCGTTGCCAGCTGAGGCGCGGGTCGTGGAGGTGGCGGACGAGCACGCCGCCCATCGAGTGGGTGACGGCGCACACCGGGCGATCGCGTGCGGCGTCGAGGATCCACGCGGTGGTCTGCTGTGCGAGCTCGGCCAGCCCGTGCTGGCGCGACGGATACGTGCGGCTCCAGGTCTCGAAGCCGTGCCGGCGAAGGTGCGCGGCCATCCCGGCCATCGATCCCTGGCCGCGCGCGAGCCCGTGCAGGAGGACGACGAGCGGCTTGGCGTCGGGCGCGAGCGCGGTGGTCATGCCGTCGCTCTCATCATCGACCGGCGAAAGCCGGGCTCGTTCGCTGCGCTCACTTCGCGTCCAGCTCGTGATCGAGGTCGACCTCCTCGGTGGTGCGCCACGATTCCTCGGCCGTGCGATCGGGATGATCGGCCGGGAACAGCGCGGCGAGGTCCCGGGGCATGACCTCGCCGACGACGCGGATCACGAGCGTCGCCAGCGCCTCGCGTTCGCGCCGCAGCGCGGCGACCTCGGTCCGAAACCGCAACCGCCGCGCGAGCACGCCGAAGCCCCGGCGCGCGAGGCGCAGCCGGTCGAGCACGCGGAGCGTCGCCCAGCCCGACATCGGCAGGATCAGCGCCGCGCCGAGCGCCCACCGCCAGCCACCACGCCAGCCCAGCAGCGTGATCGCCACGCCGTACGACACCAGCACGAGCAGCATCCCGATCAGCAGCTTGGTCGTCGCGATCACGTCCTTGCGCGGCGTCAGCCGGGCGCCGGCGAACCGCGCGAACGCGAACGTCGGCACGTGCAGCGGGGCGCCCGGCAGCGTGAGCGGCAGCCAGATCGCGACGAGCAGGATCTGGCGCAGCACGCGCGTGGACACCTCGAGCTTGGACAGGTCGCGGGCGAGCTCGCGATCGGTGATCTCGAGCTCGTCGAGCTTGTCCTGGTACGCGCGGACGCGAGTCATCGTCTCGCGCACGCGTGGCTCCTGCGCGATCGCCGCGTAGTGCGTGTTGAACCTGCGCGCGAGCTCGACGCGATCCTCGATCGAGATCTCCTGCGGCTGGTAGAGCCGGCGCACGGCGTCGAGCGCGCGCACGGTGTTCCAGTCCGGCGCGTTGATCGTGAGCCGGCGCATCGCGCCGTCGAGGTCGGCGGTGAGCTTGCGGACGTCGTCCTGGGCCGCGTCCACGACGATCGGGGTGCCGAACTGCACGAGCACGCGGGTGCGAAACCGCTTCGGGTGGATGAACGTCAGGCCGCACGGGACGATCGTGATCGGGCCGCTGCGCTTGGCACCCCCGATCGCGAGCCGGGCGGCGCCCGTCTTGAGCTTCGCGAGCTGCGACAGGTCGTGCGAGAGCCCCTCGGGGAAGATGCCGATCGTCCCGCCGTCGCGCAGCACGTCGAACATCGCCTCGAACGCGGCGTCGTTGTCGACCGGCGCCGCCGCCTCGGTGGTCGGGGGCGCGGCCGCGGCGCCGTCGTGATCTCCGTCGTGATCGTGCCGCCGCTTGATCGGCACGGCGCCGAGCCCGCGGAGCACGGCGCGCAGCACGCGACCCTCGAACAGCTTGTCCTTCGCGGCGAAGTGCACCTTGCGCCCGCACGTCGTGATGATGAGGATCGGATCGATCAGCGAGTTGGGATGATTCCCCGCGAACACGACGGGACCGGTGCGGGGGATGTGCTCGAGGCCGACGATCTCGACCTGGCGAAAGAACACGCGGGTGACGACGCGCAGGAACCAGCGCAGGACGCGATACACCAGCGGGATGCGCTCGCGCGCGTCGCTGACGGGTGGCGCGTCGGCGGTCATGCGGGCTGCAGCACGATGCCGGCGCGGCGGAGCCGATCGACGAGGGCGTCGCCCATCGCGACCGATGGGGTCGTGACGCCGCCGCTGGAGGCCAGGTCGTCGTGCGCGAGGCACAGGGCCGATTCGCCGAGCATCCGCGCGGTCGAGCGGTACCCGGGATCGCCGTCGGGGTCGGCGGCGATGTAGACTAGGCGATCGTCGCCGGCCTCGCCCACGAGGCGCACCTTCCAGTGCCCGCGTGCCTGCGCCTCGACCGACGGGCCCTCGCCGGCCTGGGGGGCGCGCGCGGCGACGATCTTGCGCAGCCTCGGGCTGGCGAGCACGAGGGCGAGTCCGCCGAGCACGGTCGCGGTGCCGAGCGCCATCGCGAGCCCCCTGGCCGAGCCCGGCGTCGACATCACCTCGCGATAGCGGAAGTCCTGGCCGTACGGGAAGCCCGCGAGCGCGTGGGCGCGGCGCACGACCCGCGTGTTGACCTGCGCCATCACGAACGGCATCGTGAACATCTTGAGCTTGGCGTCCCAGCCGAGCATCTTGTCGTCGGGCGCGGGTGGTCGAGCCGCGCGCGGATCGGGGTCGAGCGCGTAGGGGTTCGCGAGCAGGCGGCGGACGTCGCGATCCTTCGCCGCCTCGTCGGCGAGGCCGAGCGCCGACGCGACGGTGCCGCCGGACACGCCGCCGCTCGACTCGCCGAACAGCGCGGTCACGGTCGTCGCGGGGCGGCCGAAGGTCGCGCGGAACGCCTGCTGGAGACCGTACGTGCCGAGATCCGAGGGGACCGAGTCGAACCCGCAGGTGTGGACGATCCGCGCGCCGCTCGCGATCGCGCGCGCGTGGTGCGCGTCGATCATCCGGCGCATGAACGGGACCTCGCCGGTGAGGTCGCAGTAGTGGGTGCCCGCCTCGGCGCACGCGGCGACCAGCGCCTCGCCGTACCGCGCGAACGGCCCCGTGGTGGTGCACACCACCTTCGTCTGTCGGGCGAGCCGGTCCATCGCCGCGGGATCGAGCGCGTCGGCGACGATGATCGGGACGGGGTGTGGGAGCCCCTTGGCCACGGCCTCGAGCTTGTCGCGGTTACGGCCCGCGATACCCCATCGGGTCGTGCGCGCCGTTCGTGCGAGGTAGTCGCACACCAGCCGACCGGTGAACCCGGTTGCGCCGAACACGATGATGTCGAGGTCGCGACTGGTCACGCGACATCGTACCGCTACAATCGGGCGTGTTCTCGCTCACCGCCCTGGAACGACGCCTGGCCCAGCGCGCGGTCGAGCCCGTGGACCTCGCGGACGTCAAGCGGCGCGCGGCGGTCGCGATCGTGCTGCACGACAGCGCGGTGCTGCTCATGCAGCGGGCGGTGCGCGCGGGCGATCCGTGGTCGGGACACATCTCGTTGCCCGGTGGTGGCTATCACCCGGACGACGGCACCCTGCTGCGCGCGTCGGTGCGCGAGACCGACGAGGAGCTCGGCGTGAACCTCGACGCGCTCCCGGACGCGCGCCACCTCGGGCCGCTCGCGCCGCTGCATCCGCTCGCGTCGGGGCCGGCCGGCGTCGAGGTGTCGCCGTTCGTGTTCGCCGTCCAGCACGTGCCGAAGTTGTCGCTCGGCCACGAGGCGGTGGGCGCGTTCTGGCTGCCGCTCGATCGCGCGGTCACCGGGGCGTTCGACGCCACGTATCACTACGCGCCGCGGAACCTCGAGCTGCCGAGCTGGCGCTACGAGGGCCACGTCATCTGGGGCCTGACGTGGCGGATCCTCGCCGATCTGCTCGAGCTCGCGAAGCCGTAGCGCACGCGGCACCTGCTAGGCTGTCGGCGTGGAGCTCGGTGTGGTGTACACGCCCCGCGCGGTCGTCGATCCGCTCGTGGCGATCACGCTGGCGCCGCTCGTCCACGGGCGCTCGTCGGCGGCGGTGCTCGACCTGCGGATCTGCGACTTCGCGCTCGGCGAGGGCGTGTTCCTCGTCGCGGCCGTCGACTACCTCGTGGCGCGGCTCGGCGAGCTGCACGCCGCCGGCGATCCGACCGCGCCGGCGCCGGACCGCGCGCGCGCGCTCGCCGAACGTTGCGTGACCGGCGTCGACATCGACGCGCGCGCGGTCGCGTGTGCGCGCGCGGCCCTGCCCGGCGCAGACCTGCGGGTCGCCGATGCCCTTGTGTGTGCGTGGGGCGACGTCAGGTTCGACGCCGTGCTCGGCAACCCGCCGTACATCCGCCAGGAGCTGATCGCGGACAAGGCGGCGCTGCGCGCGTTCGCGGTCTACGACGGCGTCGCCGATCTGTACGTCTACTTCATCGAGCTCGCGCATCGCATCGCCGATCGGTTCGGGCTCGTCGTGCCATCGAAGTGGATGACCGCCCACTACGGGCGACCGCTCCGGAGGTTCCTCGCGGCCGCCGGCAGCGTGGAGGGGATCGTCGACTGCGGCGCGTCCACGCTGTTCGCCACCGTCGACGCGTTTCCGTGCCTCGTGTGGGGAGCGACCGGCGGGCCCACACGGGCCACGCCGATCCGCGCGTCGCGGCTCGCGGGCGCCTCGGTCGCCGAGGCGCTCGCGGCGCCGGGCCTCGCGCACGAGCGCGCGCGGTGGAGCGCGGAGCCGTGGCACATCGATCACGGCGGCGATCGCGCGCTCATCGATCGACTCGCGCGCGCGCACCCACCCCTCCGCGAGGTCGTGCCCCAGCGACCGTCGCGCGGCGTCGTCACCGGCTACAACGCGGCGTTCACGCTGGATCGCGCCACGCGGGACGCGCTGCTCGTCGCCGAGCCGGCGGCGGCGGCGCTCGTCCGGCCGCTCGTGAAGGGGCGTGATGTTCGACCGTACGACACCGCGCCGATCGAGCGCTGGATCTTGCTGATCGAGCACGGCACGTCGCTCGCAGAGCTCCCCCACGTCCGCGCGCACCTCGGCGCGCATCACGACGCCCTCACGCGCCGCAAGCCAGGGACCTACGCCTGGTACGAGCTGCAGGATCCCATCCCGCCGCTCGTCAAGTCGCACACCCCACGGCTGCTGTACCAGGACATCCAGTCTCAGCCCGCGTGCGCGCTCGATCGCACCGGCGCGCTGGTGCCCGACACGACCGTGTGGATGTTGCCGACCGACGATCTCGTGATCCTCGCGATCCTCAACTCGTCCCTGTATCACTGGTACGCGCGGCGTCGGTTTCCGCCCGCGCTCGGCGGCGCGGTGCGCCCGAAGGCGGCCTACATCGGGAGCCTGCCGATCGCGCAGCCGCCGCCCGACCTCCGACGCGCGATCGAGGCCGCGGTGGCGCGCCGTGAGCACGCGGCGCTCGACGCGCTCGTGGCCGACGCCTACGGCTTGTCGCGCGCCGAGCGTCGGGATCTCGGGACGCGCGGGGTGCGCTGCGTGACCGAGAACCGCCGCGCCTCGGGCAGCACGAGCTCCCACAAGCCGAACGTCGCCGCGAGGAAGTGATCGAGCTGGCGGGTCTCCGGCTCGTGGAGCTCCGAGTCGGGGTACGGCAGGCAGAACGCCGCGCGCTTGCTCGCCTCGAGCGTGTGCAGGATGCCGCGCGACCAGCCCTCGCCCGCGTAGCACAGGCACCCCGGCACCCAGAGCGCCTCGAGGTCCTCGAGCGAGTACGGGATCTTCTCGTCCGTCGTGCCCTGCGCGTCCTGATACTTGCACTCGATCGCGAGCGCCGCGTGATCCGGCGCGAACCGCGCGCGATCGCCCGCGCGCACGACGAAGATGTCGATCTTGCGGTCCTTGCCGATGATCGTCTTGCCGAGCGCGATCTCGGTGTAGACCGACAGGCCGAAGCCGCCGTAGACCCGGTGGATGTACGCGGCGACGAGGTCGCGATATTCGTGGCCGGTCACACGGAGAGCCCGAGCTGACCCTGGTGGCTGATCGCATCCGCGCCGATCGGCGCCTCGTCACAGCCGGCCTCGCGCAGCCGGCCGCGCGTGATCTCGACGGCCTCCGTGCACAGATCGTTGCCGCGGAAGTGGCGCCCGAGGTTCGTGGCCGCCACCCCGACCGAGCCCGAGCCCATGAACGGATCGATCACGATCTCGCCAGGCACCGTGCTCTGCGAGATCAGCACCTCGCTCACCTTGGGCGGCTTCTCGGCGGGATAGCCGCCGTGCACGCGCGGGTGCGCGATGATGTCCGCCGTCCCGAGGTTCGAGAGCTTTCGCTTGCCCTTCTCGAAGAACAGGATGCACTCGTAGCGCGCACGATAGTGATAGCCCATGCCGATCTGGACCTTGTCCCAGATGAGCGGCTTCCAGAACTTGAAGCCCACGGCCTCGGCGATCGGCTTCGCGACGAACATCGTCTCGGGATCGCAGTACAGGTAGAAGTGCCGGTCGCGCTTGAGCACGCGATAGATCTCGACGAACAGCTCGGCGAAGCGCGTGTTCGGAAAGATCGCGAACCACGCGTTGCTCGACGCCTTCGAGTTCTTCAGCCGCGTCGTGGTCCCGATCGCGCGGTGCTTCTCGAGAGACTCGTAGGGAGGGTCGGTGATGACCAGATCGACGGAGTCACTCGGGAGGCTCTTGAGCCACGTGACCGCGTCGGTGTTGGCCAGCTCGAATCGCGCACCATGCATCGTGCGGTCACACTGCCAGAGCACTCTGACAATCTGTTCAGTGTACTGAACAGATCCCGGGAGGGATCGGTTCGCTACAGCACGACGCTGAGCGCGAGGCAGGTCTTCACCGCGATCGCCTTGAGATCCTTCGGCAGCGCACCCGTCCACGCGCGCGCCTTGTCGACGTCGCTCAGCCGGCACGCGGCGAGCCCGCAGCCGAGCTGCGCTTGCGGATCGCTCTTGGCGTCGATCTTCTGCATCTCGCAGAACCGGACGACGTCCTTCTCGCGGCCGTCGATCATCGCCTGCTTGCGCGCGTGATCGATCTCCTCCGGCGTGGTCGGCTCGGGGATGGGCGCGGCATCGGGCTTGGCGACGGTCGCCGGCTCCTTCTTGACGATCGGCGCGGCCTCGTCCGATTTGTCGAGATCGCCGTGCGCCTTGGCCTCGGCCTCGGCGGCCTCGCGGCCGCGATCCTCCGCGCTCTTGCCACCACACGACACGACCAGACCAAGGGCGAGCACCGATGCGAATCTCACTCGACCTCTGTATCACGGCCGCACGAACCGACGTCAGACGCGGGTGCCGTCGCGAGTGACCGGCGTGCCCTAACCAATCCACGATCCATCGCGTAGGCTGCCGCATGAGCGCTCTCCCGATCACCCCCGTCTACACTGGCATCGTCACCGTCACCGGAGGTCGCAAGGGCAAGGCCCTGAGCTCCGACGGTCGTCTCGACCTCGAGGTCGGCCTGCCCGACGCCTCCGGCGGGCCGCACCAGACCAATCCCGAGCAGCTGTTCGGGGCCGGCTACGCCGCCTGCTTCGGCAGCGCCGTCCAGAGCATCGCGCGGCGGCAGAAGCTGGAGATCGGCGAGGTCGCGATCACGTCCCACGTCTCGCTCGGCAAGACCCAGAACGAAGAGTGGTCGCTCGGGGTCGAGCTGCACATCAAGGTCGCCGGGATCGCGCGCGCACAAGCCGAGGAGCTCGTCGCAGCCGCCGACAAGATCTGTCCCTACTCCTACGCGACCCGCGGCAACATCGTCGTCCAGCTCATCGTCGAAGACGCGTGATGGAGCCTCACGAAGGCCGTCGTTCGAGGGTGAGGATGTAGGACCGCTCGGAGGAGTCTCGTGAGGACCTCCGGTTCGCTCGCACCCCGAAAAGGCCGAAGGGCTTCGCATTGCTGCGAAACCCTTCGTGTTCTCGGTGGAGCCTAGGGGGATCGAACCCCTGACCTCCAGAGTGCGATTCTGGCGCTCTCCCAGCTGAGCTAAGACCCCGAGTCCGGCGTTAGGTAGCAGGGGGCACGGACGGTGTCAACCCCTCAGCCGAACTGCTGATGACGTGTGGGGCATGGAACGCAGGGATGCACGATCGACCCGCACACGGTGCGCGTGGATCCGCTCGCATGCTCGTCAGACACGACCATGACGCGCGCCGACGCGTCGGACGCCCGCATTTTCCAGTTGGCACCAATGCTGCCTGTGATGAAAGGTATGTTTGCCCAAGCCACCAGTGAGCCCATTTCGAAGTTGTCACCTCGAGAGGACGACGAAGAGATCCTGGAGCTGGAGCTCGAGGCTGCCGATCTCGAGTTCCAGCTCGAGGTCGACGACGACCCCGCCGAGCTCACCGCCGCCGAGCTGGCGTTCTTTCGTGACGGTGACGAAGGGACGTTCGACTACGAGGTCGAGCTCTGTTACCTGGAGCTCTAGGCCGCTTCCACCGAGGTGTGGCCGGCTCGCCCTAGTCGAGCCAGCGATCGACCTCGCGGACGAGGTCGGAGACCCGCTCGGGCCGGCCGATGCCCGTGAACGCGACGACGTCGGCGATCACGCGCTCGTCGCGCAAGATCCGGCGATGGCCGAGGCCCGTGGTCGGATGCAGCGCGCCCTCACGCCAGGCGTCGACCAGGCGCTCGCCGTGCGCGAACGGGACCTCGCGGTCGTCGCGATCGTGGATCACGAGCAGCGCGCTCGCGCGCTCGCCGACGAGCCGGTCGAGTCGCAGCGCGGCCATGTCGACGCCGGTGGCGCTCGCGAGGTTGCCCTCGAGCGCGACGCGATCGTCGTCGGGCAAGCCGACGAGCCGGGCGAACCGCTCGACGGCGTCGTCGATCAACACGTTGGGCGCGATCATCACGTTGCGTGGGCATCGAGGCCGTGGCGCGTGTGGGCGAGCAGGGTCGCGGCGGCGCCGAACGAGTGGGCGATGATCGCGTGGAGCGGCCCGACGTGCGCGGAGACGTCGGCGATGCAGTCCGCGAGATCGGTGAGGTAGAGCTGGCTGCCGGGCGAGTCGCCGTGCCCGGGCGCGTCGAAGGCCACGA
Organism: Pseudomonadota bacterium; assembly: GCA_026387715.1. Classification (GTDB taxonomy): domain Bacteria; phylum Myxococcota_A; class Polyangia; order Haliangiales; family Haliangiaceae; genus JABFXX01. Next base: position 8,647 of record JAPLLF010001132.1, on the reverse strand, counting down.
CCGAGAATCCGGCAGCGACCAGCGCGGGGACCAGCGCGGCGAGCTGGCTGCCGCGCCCCTCCCAGCCGTGGACCAGCAGGACGGCCGGGCCATGCCCCCATCGCCACGCGACGACCGGCACGCGCGCACCTGCCCAGCGGGGCGCGCGCAGCGAGACCTCGATCGTGAACCGGCGCGCGCCCTCCAGGATGCCGCGTTCGCGCGGGGGGCGTGGGTGTCGGTGCGGCGACGTGAACAACCGTTCGGCGAGCCGGCCGCCGAGATCGTCGCTGACGAGGTAGAGCGCGTGGAGGGCTGCGCGCGACATGCGCAGCTTGTTTCGAGCACGAACGGTCGTTCTATTTTCGATGGACTTCTCGGACATGATGATCTCCAGCGGGTGGGTCGATCAGCGAGGAAAAGGAGCGGAACGGGCGGCGCCGAGCAGCCGCTCGAAGGCGCGCTGCATGCGCGCCTCCGTGGAGGCCTCGCCGAGGAAGCGATCGAAGGTGTGGCCGCCGACCATCAGGCCGTAGAGCTCGAACGCGAACTGGTCCGGGTCGAGGTCGCGGTGGAAGTGACCCTCGGTGACCGCGATCCGCGCGGCGGTCGCGAGCGCGTCGATCCAGTCACGGATCGCCTGGACGAGCGCGTCGCGTGGCGGCCCCGGACGGTCGTCGAGCTCGGCGCTCGCGCCGACGAAGAAGCAGCCACCTGGGCGGAGACCCCAGCGGGTCCAGCGCGCGAACATCGCGCGCACCCGTGGCTCGCCGCGCGGCTCGCGCAGCGCGGGCATCAGGACGTCCTGGACGAACAGCCGGCTGGCCTCCTCGACCACGGCGACCTCGAGGGCCTCCTTCGAGCCGAAGTGCGCGAACAGGCCGCTCTTGGACAACCCGGTCGCCTCCGCGAGCCGGCCGATCGACAGCCCGGACACCCCGACGACGTTCGCGATCTCGAACGCGTGCTCGAGGATCACCTGCCGGGTCGCTTCACCCTTCGCCACGAAGTAAGAATAGAACGGTCGTGCGAATTGTCAAGCGTGGTACACGAGGCCCCCATGGCCAAGGACAAAGACCGGCTCGACAAGGTGCTCGTCGATCGCGGGCTGGCTGCGAGCCGGGAGCGCGCCGCGGCGCTCGTGATGAGCGGGGTGGTCAGCGTCGACGGCCGGCCGGCGACCAAGCCGGGCCTCCTGGTCGAAGCCTCCACGGAGATCGTGCTCGCCGCGGAGGATCACCCCTACGTGTCGCGCGGCGCGCTCAAGCTCGTGAAGGGCCTCGACGTGTTCGGGATCGATCCGCGCGGGCTCACCTGCCTCGACGTCGGCGCGTCGACCGGCGGCTTCACCGACGTGCTGCTCAAGCGCGACGCGGCGCGGGTCTACGCGATCGACGTCGGCTACGGGCAGCTCGCGTGGTCGTTGCGCCAGGACCCGCGCGTCGTGGTGCTCGAGCGGCAGAACGCGCGCGCGATGGCGCTCGAGCTCGTGCCCGAGCCGTGCGACCTCGCGGTGATCGACGTGTCGTTCATCTCGCTGACCCTGATCCTGCCGCGCGTCGCCGAGCTGCTGCGCGCGCCCCCGGGCAAGCCCATCATCGCGCTGGTCAAGCCGCAGTTCGAGGCGGGCCGCGACCAGGTCAGCCGAGGCGGCGTGGTGCGCGACCCCGAGGTGCGGCGCGCCACCGTCGACAAGATCCGGACGTGGGCGCGCGCGCACGGCTTCGTCGACGGCGAGGACGTCGAGTCGCCGATCACCGGGCCGGCGGGCAACGTCGAGTACCTGCTCCTGCTCCGCACCGCGGGAGCCCCGACGTGAGTCTGGCCCTCACCCACGTGCTCGTCACGGGCGCGGGCGGGGCGATCGGTGGCGCGCTAGCACGCGCGATGGCGGCGCGCTGGCCGGCGGCGCGGCTAGCGCTCCTCGATCGTGCGCCGGGGTCGATGGCGACGCTCGCCGACGAGCTCGGCGCGCGCGCGACCACGCACGCCGTGGATCTGTGCGACGTCGACGCCCTGCCGGCGGTCGTCGACGCGATCTCGGCGGTCGCGCCGCTCGACGGCCTGGTGAACTGCGCGGGCATCATCGCCGTCCAGTCGTTGCCGACGTGGCAGTGGGCCGCCGCGCGCGACCTGATCGCGATCGACCTGCTCGCCCCGCTGCGCCTGCAGCCGCTCGTCGCCCAGCAGCTCGTCGAGCGCGGGGCGCCCGGCCTGATCGTGAACATCTCGAGCATGGCGGGCAAGGTGCCACTCAAGGGCTGCGCCTACTACGGCGCGTCGAAGGCCGGGCTCGCGATGGCGTCGGAGATCGCGCACGCCGAGCTCGCTCCGCACGGCATCCGCGTCGTCACCGTGTATCCCGGGCCCGTGACCTCGCCGGTCGAGCAGGGCATGCGCGACGCGTACGGCGGCGGCGGCGCGCTCGGCAAGTACGCGCCGACCGGCGCGCCCGGCGCGCTGGCGACGAGGATCGTCCGCGCGATCGACCAGCACGAGCCGCGCGTCGTGTACCCGCGCGCGTACGAGCTGGGCTTCACCGCGCCGAACCTGTCGCGCTGGCTCGCGTTGTCGCTGGGTCCCGACCCCCGCAGCTAGCTACCTAGCGCTTTGCCTGGTCGCCGAGCGTGGTCGCGGCGCGCTGCCGCTCGGCCATCCGGGCGCCGAACACCGCGCAGGTCGTGTTGCGGATGTCCCAGTCCGCGGTGCTGTAGCAGAGGTCGAGGTGGTGGACCTCGCACTGGACGTTGGCCTCGTCGACGAGCAGCGCGTCGTACGTCCCGCAGTCGACGTTGATCGTCAGCGCGTCCCCGGGGAGCAGCGCGGCGGACAGCAGGTTCGGGCCCCACGTCGTGCTGCCGACGTCGGTCACGTAGATCTCCTCGATCGTGAAGTCCGACGAGTTCGTGACGTTGAGATTGGCGTCGGTTCCGTCGACGACGACGCAACCGGTGAGCGCGGCCGAGGCCAGGGTGGCAACGAGGGCGAGCGAGGTGAAGAGGCGCATGGAGAGTCGAGGAGCAAGCGACGTGCCGCGCCGGATCCCCGTCAGCGGGTGGGCGTTTCGCGGATCCGTGAGCGTTCGTCCACGCTGCCGCTGTGCGCCTCGTTCACAGCTTCTTCACGAGGAGCGCGAAGTGGCGGTCCTCGGCGACGCCCGCGACCTTGTCGTAGAACGGTCGCGGGCCGATCCATGCGACTTCACAGCGATCGTGGTGCGCCGCGACGTCGACGAGGCACGCGAGCAGGACCGCCTCACCGAGCCCCTGGCCGCGGTGGGCCGGCCACGTCCCGGTCGGCCCGAACCAGCCGAGCCCGCGGTTGTTGCCGTCGTGGGCGGCGAACGCGCAGTAGCTCCCGTCGCGGGTCGCGACGTGCACGCCCGGAGGTCCGAACGCGAGCGCGCGCGCGAGCTCGAACGGCCACGCGCCGCCGAACTCGGTCGCGACGGCGTCGGCCAGCGCGAGCTCGTTGGGCCGCGCGCGCCGGACCTCGTAGCCCCGCGCGTGGAGCGTGGCCGCGAGCGCGGCGGCCCGCGCGGCGGTGACCCGCGGGTTGCCGCGCACGTCGATCAACACGTTGGTTCGATCGTCCGGATGTCGGACGAACCCGCGGCGGGCGAGCCAGGCGATCGTGTCGACGTTGCGCACGTCCACGCCCGGCGCGAGGTAGTTGCCGGGCTGGTCGAGGGTGCGCAGGGTCGCGTGGCCCGCGGCGTGCGCCTGCGCCGCGCACGCCGCGAGCAGCGCCGAGCCGTGGCCGCGGCGACGGGCGGCGGGGTCGACGGCCAGCACGCGGATCCGGTTGCCCGCGACCGCGGCCACGCCGACCAGCACGCCCAGGTCCCACGCGCCGAACGCGTGCGGCAGCGCGGCCGGCGCCGGCCCGAACAGCTTCTCGTCGGCGACGACCGCGGCGCGATCGAACGGGCAGCTGCGCTCGAGCACGCGCGTCGCCTCGGCCAGGTGCATTTGATCGAGCGGGGTGACGTGCACGCGTCGCGAGTGTGTCACCGTCCCGACCATGCGCGCGATGCTTCTGTGCGCCGGCCTCGGAACGCGGCTCGGCACCCTCGGAGTCGATCGACCCAAGCCGATGTTGCCGGTGTGCGGCCATCCCATCCTCGCCTACGGGATCTCCAACCTCGTCGCGCACGGCGTCCGCGACCTCGTGATCAACACGCACCACCGCGGCGACGTGATCATGCGGGAGCTCGGCGACGGCCGCCGGTACGGGGCGCGGATCCAGTACATCCACGAGGACGTCATCCTCGGCACCGGCGGCGGCCTCAAGCACGCGCTGCACCTGCTCGATCCCGACGGCACCGACGAGCCATTCCTGTCGCTCAACGGCAAGCTGATCTTCGATCTCGACGTCTCCGCGCTGGTCGCCGCCCATCGGCGAACGCTCGCGGCCGATCCCGCGCTGCTCGGCATGTTCGTCGTGCGGCGAGTTTCCGACGCCACCGCGTGGGGTGCGGTCGACGTCCAGGACGGCCGCGTCAAGAACGTGCTCGGCGACGGCCACCACATGTTCTGCGGCGTCCACGTCACCCGCCCGTCGGTCGTCGCCCGGCTCCCCGACGGCGAGGCATGCATGATCCGCCAGGGCTACCTCGGGTGGATCCACGCGGGCGGGCACCTCGCGGCCTACGAGCACGCGGACGGCTACTTCGCCGAGCACTCCACACCCGAGCGCTACCTCGCGTCGAACGTCGCGCTGCTGGGCGGGACCACGCTCCGGCATCCCCCCGGTCGCCTCGGCGGCGTCGATCCGACCGCGCGGATCCACCCGACCGCCACGCTCGTTTCGCCCCTGCACGTCGCCGCGGGCGCCCGGATCGACGCGCACGTCGTGGTGGGCCCGAACGCCGTCGTCGGTGAGGGGGCCCACGTCACGGCTGCGCTCGCCCACGCGGTGCAGTGGTCCGACGGGACGATCGCCCGTTAGCTCAGCAGCCGAGCAGGGGCAGTCGCGCCACTTCTTCGATGCACTTCTTGATCGTCTTGCGCGCGACGTCCTGCGACTGCGCGACGTCGCGCTTCACCGACTCGCGGTCGCGCGCGATGTTGAGCGCGGCCTCGAGGCCCTCGGGGTAGCCCTTCGCGAGCTTGCACGCCTCGCCGACGTCCTTGCGCTCCGCGTGGGCCGTGGCGCACCCGCAGATCTTCTCGACGTACTGCGCGCACGCGTCCTGGCCGCGCTTCGCCTCGGTCTCCGTCATCGGCACGGGCGCCGTCGGGTCGGGCAGCCACGGCTTGTCCTCGGCCTTCTTGCAGCCGCCACCGAGCAGCAGGACGAGGGCGACGGCCCGGATCCTGATCACGACGGCTCGATCCGGGCGACGACGGCCGAGATGTTGTCGACGCCGCCCTCCTCGTTCGCCGCGGTGATCAGCCGCTCGATCATCCGATCGAGATCGCGCTCCGACGCGATGATGTGCTGGATCTGGTCGTCCTTCACCATGCCGGTGAGCCCGTCGGAGCACAGCAGGTAGACATCCCCCATGTGCGGCTTCTCGCTGATGATGTCGACCTGCACGCTCTCCTTCATGCCGAGCGCGCGCACGATCACGTTCTTGTGCGGCCAGTTCTCCGCTTCCTCGGGCGTGACCCGCTTCATGCGGATGTAGTCGTTGATCAGCGAGTGATCTTCGGTGAGCTGCGTGATCTCCGCGCCGCGCGAGCGGTAGCAGCGGCTGTCGCCGACGTGGCCGATGATGATCGCGTCGTCGAGGCAGTACATGCCGACGCACGTGGTGCCCATGCCCTTGAACCGGGCCTCGCGTTGCGAGCGCTCCCAGATCTCGAGGTTCGCCAGCATGATCCCGGTGATCATGCGGTTGGTGTGGGTGCGCAGATCGCGGTCGACCTTGTACGGCCAGGTCAGCGTCTGCTGCTTCGCGGTCTCCGTGAAGTGGTCGTTGATCAGCTCGACGGCGAGCCGGCTGGCGACCTCGCCGGAGGCATGTCCACCCATCCCGTCGGCGACGATCGCGAGGCGCTCCACCTCGGGGATCGCGATCGAATCTTCGTTGTGATCGCGCTTGCGACCAATATCTGTGGCGCCGGCGAACCGGACCCGCATCGTATCGAGCGGAAACGACGTGCTCATGGCGCTGCGTGGATTGTACACGGTTGACGGAGCGTGTCGAAACAGCCGATCCTTTCCCCGCACACATGTGGGGTTATGCCGAGGGCAACGCGACCACGATCGGGGTCGTGGTGGTGGTCGTGACCGTGGCCGCCGTGGCCTACGTGGTCGGCCGGATCTGGCGGCGGTAGGTGGAGCTCGCCCGAGGTAAGGTCGAGGACCGCCCTTGGGGGCGGACGTTCGGGGCGCTCGCCCTGCGCGGGATCACGGCCCAGCTGACGCTCGTCGCCGACGGGAAGTCCTACCGGGTCGCGTTTCATGGTGGCGCGGTCGTCGGGGCCCAGTCGCCGCTCGCGAGCGACGCCGCGGTGCGCATCGCGCTGACCAGCAACCTGATCTCGTCGTCGCAGGTGGCCGAGATCGGCCGCGAGATCACGGCGGCCCCGACGCGGGACGAGATCGACGTCATCGTCGAGCGCGCCCGGCTCGGCCCCGACCAGGCGCTGCGCCTGCGCCGGCGGACCGTCGCCCAGCGGGCGGCGCGGTCGTTCGCCATCGAGCGCGGCGAGTTCGTCATCGACGATCAGGTCACGATCCCGACGGTCCCGGGCAGCGAGCTCGACCCCCGAGCGGTGATCTACCTCGGCGCCCGTCAGAACCTCGCCGAGGGCCGCCTCGCCGTCGAGCTCGGCCAGATCGGCGCGTGGTTCCAGCTCCGACCCGAGGCCGTCGAGGATCTCGGCCAGTTCGGCTTCGCCGAGGCCGATCACCCGATCCTCGCGCAGCTGCTCGTCGGGGCCGATCTCGTGGCGCTCGAGCAGCTGCCCGGGATCGAGCCACGCATGGTCCGCGCGGTGCTCTACGCGCTCGCGAGCTTCAACGCCTGCGTCGTCGAGGCCGTGGCCCGGGGAGGCGCGATCGCGCCGCGCCCGACGGTGAGGCCCCCGTCGAACACCGACGCGCCGACCCAGCCCCGCGTGCCGATCGTCCGTGCGCCGACCCCGACGCCCACGGCTCCCCCCGTGGCGTCGGCGATCGACGACGACGCGGTCACGCTCAAGCCCACGTTGCGCAAGCGAAGTTCCTCTGATCAGGTCGTGTCGGTGCGCCGCCGGATGACGAACACGCCCCCCGCACAGATCGAGGAGATCCAAAAGCTGATCGCCGCGCGCGTCCAGCTGCTCGATCGGCGCGCCGATCACTTCGCGATGCTCGGCGTGCCGCACGAGGCGACCTCCGACGAGATCCGGACGGCGTTCTTCGGGCTCGCGCGCCAGCTGCACCCGGACAAGCTCGCCGCGATGGGGATCGTGGACGACGCCCGCGGCGCGCACCGCCTGTTCGCGCAGGTCAACACCGCGTTCGCCGTGCTCGGCGACCCCGCCAGGCGCTACGACTATCTCCAGATCCTGGCGCGCGGCGGCGAGGATGCCGTGCGCGCCGAGCAGGCCAAGGCCGAGGCGCTCGCGATGCGCGCGCTCGACGCCGAGGACGCGTACCGCCGCGGCGAGATGCTGCTGCGACGCGATCAGCTCGGCGCGGCGATCGGCGAGTTCAAGCGCGCCCTCGAGCTCGACCCCGAGACCGCCGACTACCAGGGGATGCTCGCGTGGGCGCAGTTCTGCGCGTCGCCGGACAAGATGGCGGCCAGCCAGGCGACCCGCGCGGCGCTCGAGCGCGCGGTGCAGCTCGCGCCGAAGGCGCCCACCTCGCGGTTCCTCCTGGGGCGCGTCGAGCGCATGCTCGGGCGCGATCAGGAAGCTCAGCGCGTGTTCAAGGAGGTCCTGCGCGTGTCGCCCGGTCACACCGAGGCGAGCAGCGAGCTCCGCGTGATCGAGTCGCGCCTCGCCCAGGCGACCGCGCCGAAGAAGCCCCGTTAGCAGAGCTAGCCGCTGACGACGCTGCGGGTCGGCGCGCGATCGGAGATCACGAGCTCGACCAGCCCGTCCGGCGTGTAGCCGCGAACCACGGCGATCGCGTCGACCGCGTCGACCGCGTCGACCGCGTCGACCGCGCCGGCGTCCTCGATGCGAACCTTGAGCTCCTCGCCGAGCTCGAAGCGATAGCCGAGCCGCGCCCGGAGCAACCCGTCGGTCAGCTCGACGACCTCGAACAGCTCGTGCGGCCCCGCATCGTCGACGACGCTGACACGTGCGGAGGACGGCGACGCCACCGTTCACCGGTAGCACGCTGGTATCCTCGTCTCAAGCCCTGGAAACGCGGGGGATCACCGCGGTACCCTAGCGACTCAGCGGATGCTCAAGCCGGTCGAGAAGCAGCGCGTCGCCGAAGAAGTCGCCGAGCAGCTGCGCTCGCTGATCCTCGCCGGGCAGTACCCTCCTGGGAGCAAGCTGCCGCCCGAGCGCGAGCTGTCCAAGCGGCTCCACGTCAATCGCGCGTCGTTGCGGGAGGCGCTCAAGAAGCTCGAGCACCTCGGTCTCGTGCGGATCCGCCAGGGCGATGGCACGCGCGTGCTCAACTTCATGGAGACCGGGGGCATCGAGCTGGTCCAGCACCTGCTGCCGCTCGCCGGGCGCAATCACCCGGAGCTGATCCGCGACATGCTCGAGCTGCG
>JAPLLF010001148.1 GCA_026387715.1 Pseudomonadota bacterium | reverse complement strand
TCGGCGATCGTCGCGCCGACAAGACCGCTCCGCTCCTTGTCGAGCGCGGCGCGGAGCTGCGGATCGAGCGCCGGATCCGTCAGCTGCTCGTCGATCTCGCGAACGCGCTTCTGCACGTCGGTGCGCACGATCGCGGCGTCGCCCTCGCTCTCCATCGCGATGATCGACGAGACGTCCTGCGTGGTGATCGCGGCGTGCCTGCCGAGCCAATCGAGCAGATCGGGCAGCATGCGGGGCAGGAGCTTCACCCGGTAGTGGGCGGTCGATGGCTCTTCGGGCTTGCCGCCGTCACCGGCGGCCCGGAAATGGACCGTCTCGGCGAACACGCGCCCGCCGAGCCGGTAGACCTCGCGCCGGAAGCCGAGCGAGTCGGGTCATGCACTTCGAAACGCGGCCCACCGTGCGTCCTTTCACTGTAAGAGAAGCTGCGGACCACCGTTGCGGCCCGGCATCTGGGCACATGCGATCATGGCCCGAGCCGCCTCACGTAGCCCGCTTGGCTTTCGCTACTGGCAGGGGCAGGACTCACGCTCGCCGGTCGCTGACACCAGTTACCGACCATACATGCGAGCACGTCTTGCATTGGTAGTGGTAGCGGCTCTCGGTGCGTGTGTAGCTGACCGACTCCCAGTGCGAGGTCGATCCAGACAGCTTACCGCTGCTGTCGTAAACTGACTGGCTCACCTTCTCACGCTTGGTGATGTCGCGTTCGCCGAGTGTCTCGGTGCGAGTGAGCTTGCGACGAAACCGCACACCACAGCCCGGGCATCGGGTTCGCGCGCCGGCGATCGCGACGATCAAGAGCAGGATCGCGAGCCCACCGAGCAGCCTGCTCGCGAGCAGCCCCTGATCGCCATCGACGCGCTCGTAGACGAGCAACGCGGCGACGCCCGCCGCCACGGCGGCGAGCGTGCTCGGGCTCAGCATCGCCACGAGCATCGATCTGGGCGCCGGGCCGACTGGTTCGGGATCCGGTGCGGTCAGGATCGCGCGTTTCGGAATCGGCCTGAGGTCGCGCACCCCGCGAGTGCTTCGATCTGCGTTCTCAGGGTGCGGTCGATCAACTCCCACTGGTCGCCGCTGATCTCGCCGTCGCGGTCTTCGAGCCCGTCGACCCATAGCGCCGTGCCGATCGGCACGCGCCTGGCCACGGTGTGGATGGTGATGTTGTCATCGTCGAATCGGATCATCCACCGGGTCGCGCTCGGCGCGCTCCGGTTGGTCCGGAAGTGACGGAGGGAGTCTTCGACCACAGCGCCAACCGTGAGGTCGAGTGCGTACTCGATGTAGGCGCTCGCGTCGGCCTGGTCGGCGGCCTCGACCTCGGCCCAGGTCTCGGCCTCGAAGTCCGGACCATCGGACTCGGCGTCTGCCTTCGGCACCCCGACGGCGGCGCCGATCGCGCCAACCTGACGGAGGCCCTTGGCGATCTGCGTCCACTGGTCGGCGTCGAGCGCGTGGCCGCTGGCGCACCATCTGTCGGTGACCTCATCGTTCACCCAGCGCCCGCGGGCGATCAACGCCGCGATGTTGCGCAGGGTCGGCGCGAAGATGGACACCGCGCCGGCCTTGCATTGCACCTTCCAGTGCGTGGTGTCAGGCGGACCATCGCTGGTCGTTTGCTGGATGCTCGACACGGCGCCGGTCGCCGAGTCGAGCAGGAACTCCGCATGTTCCGTCACGGCAATCGAGGCTACCACCGGACGTGGCGATCGAGACGTCGTGGGCGCCGCGCTCCGTCAACTCGGTGAGCTCGTCCCATAGCGCGGCCTCTTCGCTGGTGTCGCTCACGGGCCGGCGTGTAACGTCGGATCGATGTCCAAGCACGAGCTCGAGGTGTCTACCGAGACCAGCCCGATCTGGTCCAATCATGTTTCGGCACCTGACGTTAACGGGTTCAGCGTGCGCACGACGTTTCCGACGAACCCCGACGGCGTCGAGGTCATGCTCGAGCGTTGGGCGCAAGGCTCGGAAGAACCGCCGCACGCTCATCCCGGCGATGACATGACCGTCGTCGTCGAGGGGCGCATGGCGCTCCAGTTCTTTGTCCGCACGGCCGAGGGTCTCGTGCCCGACGGCAAGCCCGTCGTCCTCGTGACGGGGCAGGTCGGCTATGTGAAGGCTGGGCGGATCCACGACGCGAAGTACCTCGAGGATTGTAGGCTCGTGTACGTACACGACAGGGCATTCGCCTTTCAGGCCGAGGGCTGATCGTCGTTCGCTCGATCGATCGATCGCGAAGCCTGGTCCGCACGCCCGTCGTCGCGCGCCGACGCGTGTCGCCCGGGACGCACGTGCGATAGTCCCGGAGGTGGACGTCGACAAGATCGCGCGGGGGCTTCGGGACGAGGGCTTCGTCGCGGTCGAGGACGTGCTGCCGTCCGCGCTGCGTGCGCGTCTGGACGAGGGTTGCTGCGAGGTCGACGGAGCCTTTTCTTCGTCCGGCATGGGCCGTGGCGCGGGCCACAACACCGACGCGGCAATCCGCGGCGACGTGACGAGGTGGCTCGAGGACACCAACGAGGTCGATCAGCTCTACCTCGAGACCATGGACGTGCTGCGCAGCGGGTTGAACGAGCAGCTGTTCTTGGGGCTCGTCGACTACGAGTGTCACTACGCGATCTACGGTGTGGGTGCGCGTTACGGCAAACACCTCGACGCGCTCGCTGGGCGGACGAACCGACTGCTGTCATCGGTGGTCTACCTGAATCCCGCGTGGGCGCTCGCCGACGGTGGCGAGCTCGTCATGTATCGCGGCGACGATCCGGAGCCGATCGCGCGGATCCTGCCGCAGCCGGGCCTGATGGTGCTGTTCCTCAGCGACGAGTTTCCCCACGAGGTGCTCGCGTCGACACGGTCCCGTCACAGCATCGCGGGCTGGTTCAGCGGCCGGGTGTCGAGCGCCGGTGTGGGTCGGTGACGGTTTGGGATTCCTAGCAGGCTGCTAAGGGTTTCGAGGTCAGGCTGCCCCGTGCCCGTGCGCGTGCCCGGTTTCGTTCCGATCACTTGGTGACGAGGTGGACGAGCATGGAGACGACTCGAACCACGAGGATGCAGGTTCACACGACAACCATGGCTAGGAGCCTGTATGACATAGGCCTCGGTGTAGAACCCGGGGCCTCGCGCGCTGCGCGAGAGGTGGGCAGTGGGTCCGGCGCTTGGCGATGACACGG
>JAPLLF010001071.1 GCA_026387715.1 Pseudomonadota bacterium | reverse complement strand
TCGACCTTCCTCGACGAGCGGCCTTCCCATTGCAAAGGCGAACCCCGATGTCACTTCGTGCAGTCGCGATCGCGACCGCGATCCTCGGGATCACTGCTTCGGCCGCGCACGCCGATCTTCCGAACGGGCTCACGCTGTCGTTCAACAAGTTGCTGATCCACGAGAACGGCGCTGCGCTCGCCCAACCGTCGGATCCCAACGAGGCCACCTGGCACTACTGCAACAAGGCACACTGCACGTGCGCCTTGAAGCAGCCCGACTCGGCGCAGGCGACCTTCGCGTGGGAGATCATCCCGGTGAACTCGACGACGGCGCTCGATCGCCCCGCCGAAATCTACACCGGCACGTCGTGCGACAACCTCACGACGCAGGCGCAGACGTGCGTGAAGATCACGGGCGCGACCATCCCGTCGATCTCCACGCTGCAGTCGCAGAACAAGGCGACGGTCGAGCTCAACCTGTTCGATCTGATGAACCCCGAGCCCGACGCCGACATGACGAAGTGCCAGGAGCGCACGCTGTCGGCCGCGACCTGGATCATCGTCGACGGTGACGCCAACGGCGAGCAGGACTACTTCGTCAGCAAGACGGTCGACACCGACACGCTCGCCCCGCCGCTACCGAAGAACTTCAAGGCCGCGGGCGCCGAGAACGCGATCGACATCTCGTGGGAGGCGCCGGTCGACTCGACCGACATCTACGCCTACCAGGCGCTGTGCGCGGCGGAGGACGGCACCGCCGCGGTCCTGTCGAGTCGCCCGAGCCCGCGCTACGACACGGCGGCCGCGCTGTGCGGCGAGGCCGACAGCTTCGACTTCACGGTCTCCGACATCGACACCGGCGATCTGGGCGACGCCGGCACGGTCGGCACGCCCGCCGCCGGCATCGGCAACTTCGATCCCGCCTTCCTGTGCGGCGATCAGCCGTCGGCGACGGCGACCAGCCTGCGGATCACCGGCCTCGAGAACGGCGTGAACTACCAGGTCGCCGTCGTGGCGGTCGACAAGTTCGGCAACGTCCGCGGCACGTACTTCAACCGCCTGCTCAAGCCGACGCCGGCGACCGACTTCTGGGAGGACCTCCACAACCGCGGGAGCCAGGTCGAGGGTGGCTTCTGCCTGCTCAACGAGACCTACGGCGACGACAGCGGGATCACCAACACGCTGCGCGACTTCCGCGACACCACGCTCGCCGACTCGACGTTCGGGCGTGCGCTGACGCGCGCGTACTACGCGACGCTCGGCCAGGCCGGCGGGCTCGTGCGCGGCTCGCACGCGCTGCGCGTCGTCGCGGGTATCGTGCTGCTGCCGCTCGTCGCGTTCGCGCTGCTGTGGCACGCGCTCACGCTGCCGGGCCTGCTCGCGCTGCTCGCGCTCCTCGCGCTCGCGCGGCGCCATCGTCAGCGCCTCCGGATCGCGATCTCCGCGCGGCTGGCGGGTGCGGTCGCCACCGGCGCCGTGCTGCTGCTCGCGGGGGCGGCCCGCGCCGATGACAGCTTCGACCCGAACTGGAACGAGCCCGGGACCACCGAGGACAGCCAGTTCGCCGAGGACGTCAACGTCGTCAAGTGGCACGTCGGCGTGCGCGTCGGGCCGTACACCCCCCAGATCGACGCGCAGCTCGGTGGGATGTCGCCCGGGCCGTACGCGCAGATGTTCGGGGGGTACTCGATCCTGCCGATGATCGACGTCGACCGCATCATCTGGCGCGGCCACGGCCAGCTCGCCGTCGGTGGCAACATCGGGTTCCTCAACAAGAAGGCCCACGCGTGGGTCGACGGCAGCGACCCGGCGGATCCCGCGCGGCCCCGCGCCAAGGGCGACGAGAACAAGTTCCGCGTGATCCCGTTCGCGCTCACCGCCACGTATCGCTGGACGTACCTCGACGACGAGCACGGCATCCCGATCGTGCCGTACCTCAAGGCGGGGCTCGCCTACTACACGTGGTGGATGGATGGACCGTCGGGCGACTTCTCGAAGGCCTGCCAGGTCGGGACGACCGGCATGGGCTGCCCGACGGACAGCGCCTACGGCGCGACGCTCGGCGTCCAGGGGACGATCGGGCTAGCGATTCGCGCCGAGCGCCTCGACCAGAGCGCCGCGAACTCGATGAAGGAGAGCGGCCTCCTGCACGCCGGCTTCTACGCCGAGCTCCAGCTCGCGAAGGTCGATGGCTTCGGCTCGGACAAGAAGCTCGCGGTCGGCGACTCGACCTGGTTCGCCGGCGTCGACTTCGAGTTCTGACGCGACGCCGTTACGGCGTGAACGTGATCGTGACGTTCGAGAACCCGCCGTTGGTCAGCCCGGTCTGGTTCTGCGCGGTTGGGCCTTTGACGAACGTGAACGTCCCCTGGTTGTTCTGCCCGGCCGTGTTCGCGTTGAGATCGGTCGACTCCATGCGCACCGTGTAGGTCCCGTCGGGGATCACGGTGCCAGCGATGTTCTTGAGGTCCCACGCCATCGTGGTGTGCGGCGTCGCGTAGGTCGCCTGCGTGGCGCCGGAGACCGCGTCGGCATCGTTGACCCCCGCGGCCGTCTTCCACGCGACCAGGCTGCCCTTGCGGGTGGCCGCCCATCGCCCGATGGTCTTGACGAACACGCCCGCCGTCGGACCCTCGATCCAGACCGCGTCGACGTTCTTCGGTGCGTACTGCCCACCGCCACCCGCCGTCGGCGACGACGTGAACGTGACCACGAGGCTGCCCGTCCCGCCCGGCGCCGCGTCCACGGTCGGATCGACCGGGCTATCGCTC
>JAPLLF010000058.1 GCA_026387715.1 Pseudomonadota bacterium | reverse complement strand
CCCGCGGCGACCACCGCCGCGCGGATCGCCGCGATCGTCGCCGCGGTCCCGGCGCGCGCGGGGTGCGGCACGCGCGGCCACGCGAAGTGCCCCGGGCCACCCGCGTGCGTGGACGGATCGCTGAGCGAGCGCGTCGACGCGACGGTGTGCCCGAGGTAGCCGCCGTCGAGCCCGATCGCGACCTGCGCGGTCTTGCGCGTGCTGCGGATGAGCCGGATCGCCTTGTCGATGCATTCATCGCGCGACGACGTCAGGTAGAGGTGTGGCAGCTCGGGAACGAGCGCGCCGATCCACTCGATCGCGCGCACCGCGGCGGGCGTCGCGTAGTTCATCAGCGTGAGCTTGTTGACCGCGGGGCCGTACAGCGCGCCGCCGTCCTCGAGCGCGCGCAGCGACGCCGGCGGCGTCGCGAACGGGCGGACGACGCCCGACGCGAGATCGAGCTCGTGGTCGTGCTCTGCGTTCGCGCGGCGACGCGTGACGTCGGCCTTCACCGTCGGGTCCGGCACGATCGGTCCGAGCGGGATCCGGTAGTAGATCGCCTGCCCTTCCGGATCCTCGTACTGGCCGGTGAGGATCGACACCACGTGCGCGCCGAACACGCGGTTGAGGTGCGTCATCTGCGCGGTGCGACCGACGCGATTGCGCCCGGTGACGTAGCGATACCGTGGCGTGCCGTCGGCGCGCTTGCGCGCCATCGCGTCGCGGAGCTGCAGCTCCTTGAGCTTGCGGCCGATGCCCGAGCTCTGGAAGCTCGGCGCCACGGTGATCGACAGCGAGTACATCGTGTTGTGCTTGCCGAGCATCGGATCGTCGTCGACGCCCTCGACGTCGTGGCTGTGCTCGAGCGGCGCGCCGATCGCGAACGCCACGAGCTGCTGGGCACCCGCCGGCCCGGGGGCCTCGCCGACGAGCAACGCCCCCTCCATGTCCTCGATCGCCGCGCGGATCTCCGCGGGCGGCGTGCGGCGCGCGGGCTCGTACACCTGGTACTCGATGTCGAGGATCGCCGGCAGGAGCTGCATCGCCTCGACGTGCGGCACGAGGCGATACACGACCTCCGGCTGCGGCGTCCCGGTCGCGACCGGCGCGGGCGCGACGATCCGGTCCTCCCACTCGGGAGGCTTGCGGCCCTCGTGGGCGTCCACCCACGACAGCGACTTGCGGATCGTCTCGAACAGCATGTCGATCTCGCGGGCGAGGAAGCTGTCGCTCAGGCGATAGCGCGCGGTGCGCGTGCCGGCGGCGAACACGACCGCGCCGCGCCAGAACCGCTGGTTGATGAACGCGTCGAGGTGCGCGGGCGTCGGGAGATCGAACGCGAACGCGTAGCCCGCGGCGCGCGGCCCGCTCACCAGGTGGGGATACGCCCTGGCGATCTGCGCGAGCCGCGGCAGCACCAGCTTCTCGATGCGCTCGGCGTTGTGCGACGTCGACACCATGTCGGCGTGGATGCGGCCGCGGACGAGCGACGCGGTGTGGGCGCTCGCGTGCTCGGGGTCCGCGAACCGCGACATCACGACGCCGACCTGCGCGCGCTTGGCGAACACGACCGCGTCCGGGTAGTCGGGCTGCCCGCGCTGGTTGAGCAGCCGGAACTTCGAGTGCCACGCAAACGGGCCTCCGAGGCCGAAGCCGACCTGGACCTCGTCGAACGTCAGGAACGTCTGGTGGAAGCGCGTGAGCAGGCGCAGCGCCCGGAAGAACCGCTCGGTCGCGTAGCGATCGCCGCCCTCGCTCTGCATCGGCTCGATGACGCACGAGAAGTACTCGCCGGTCGCGAGCGCCTCGTGGACGGCGACCAGCGAGGCCACCTCGGCGGCGAGCAGCGCGTCGTCCTTCGCGTTGCCGAAGTGCTTGACGAGCTCGGCGACGTCGCCGGTCGCCGCCGCCGCGTAGAACCCGCTCGGCGCGGTCGGCTCGTCAGCGTTCGGCGTGGCCCACACCGGGAACGGCGCGAACCGCCCCTCGTAGCCCGCGAGCTCGAACGGCGTGCGCTTCGACGGCGAGTGGGTCGCGTGGATCGCGAGCAGCGTGCGGCCGTGGAAGCTGCCGTCGAACGCGAGCACCTTCGTCGCGTGCTTGCGCGGACAGTTGATACGACACAGCGCCATCGCCTTCTCGTTCGCCTCGGCGCCCGAGGCGACGAACGTGACGTGCGGCAGGCCTGGCACGAGCTGGCGCAGGGTCGACGCGTACTCCGACGCGGCCCACGTCTCGGTCACCGACGTGTCGGCGACGCTCGTGAGCGTGTCGGCGAACTCGCCCTCGACGTACGCGCGCACGACCGGGTCCTCGGCGAACCCACCGACGACGGTCGCGGTCTGGCTCATGCCGTCGAGGACGGCGAGCGGGACCTGATCGATCGACACCATCCACGGGCCCGCGGAGCGCAGGTGATCGAAGATCGGCGGCTTCTTCTCCTTGGGGATGCGATCGCTGGCGTAGAGCCGCGCGAGGAGCGCCGCGGACTCCGGCAGCTTGCCGCCCACCGGCGCCTCGATGTGCATCGGGCGCGGCAGATCGACGAGCGTGCGCTTCATCTCGACGCCCTCCTCGTCGACGTGCTGGACCTCGAGGCGATCGAGCTCGACCTCGATCGACGGCAGGAGGCGCCCGAGCATCGGGTGCGGGGTGACGGCGCCGAGCGGATTCTCGAGCAGCGCGACCGGCACGGTGACGTTGCGGCTTGGGGCTCGCCAGGTTCGTCGAGCGGTTGCGGTTGAGGATGCCCGTGCGGGTGCGGGCGTAGATCGCCTCGAAGCGCGCCGACGACGCCGTGAACACCGCGTTGGCGAAGCCGTACGGCGACGCCTCCATGATCGCGATCGCCTCGTCGTCGGAGTCGATGACCTCGACGCACAGGTCCGGGCCGAACACCTCGGTGTCGGTGTAGCCGGGCACGTGGTGCACGCCGTCGGGCAAGCGGTGCACGCTGGCGGTGCGATACGAGCCGCCCGGCAGGCGCTGGCCGGCGACGATCGGCTCGGCCCCAGCCGCCTTCGCGATCGCGATCGCGGCCTCGAGCTTCGCGAGCGCCGCGCCGTTGACGAGCGGCCCCGCGAACACGCGCGGATCCTCGGGCGAACCGAACGGCAGCTCGCGCGCCACCGTGCGCAGCGCGTCGATGAACCGGTCGGCGATCTTCCGGTGCACGAGCACGCGCTCGGTGCCGGTGCAGCGCTGCCCCGCGCTGAGGTACGCCCCCACGCAGACCTCGTGGACCGCCTGGCGGAGGGCCGCGTCGTCGAGGATCACGCAGGCGTTCTTGCCACCCATCTCGAGCGCGACGAGCAACTCGGGGCGATCGAGCGCACCCTCGAGGATCTTGCGCCCGACGTGCCACGAGCCGGTGAAGCAGAGGCCGCGCAGCTCCGGCGCCGCGACGAGCGCCGCGCCGACGTCGCCCATGCCGAGCACGACGTTGAGCACGCCGGGCGGGAGGTTCGCCGCGGCCGCGGCCTCGGCGT
>JAPLLF010000713.1 GCA_026387715.1 Pseudomonadota bacterium | reverse complement strand
CCGCACATCCTCGCCGGCACGGATCCGATGCTGGCGCCGAGCCAGCACATCTGGGGCTACGAGTCGAACTGGGGCAGCTTTGCCCAGTACACGAAGGTCCAGGACCACCAGTGCGTGCCCAGGCCGCAGCACCTGTCGTGGGAGGCCTCGGCGGCGTACATGCTGGTGGCAGCGACGGCGTACCGCATGCTCCACGGCTGGGCCGGCAACACGGTGCAGCCCGACGAGCCGGTGCTCATCTTGGGCGGGGCGGGCGGCCTGGGCTCGATGGCGATCCAGATCGTCGCGGCCGCCGGGGGCCGCGCGGTGGCGGTGGTCTCCGGGGACGAGAAGACCGAGTTCTGCAAGAAGCTCGGCGCCGTCGGCGTCATCGATCGCCGCAAGTTCGACCACTGGGGCAAGCTGCCGCGCTGGTCGGACGAGATCGAGTACGCGATCTGGCTCAAGGGTGCGCGCGCCTTCGGCGGCGCGTTCTGGGAGGCGCTCGGCGAGAAGCGCAATCCCGCGATCGTGTTCGAGCACCCCGGCGAGACGACGCTGCCGACCTCGGACTTCATCTGCGACACCGGCGGCATGGTCGTGATCTGCGCCGGCACCACCGGCTACAACGCCACGCTCGATCTCCGCTATCACTGGATGCGGCAGAAGCGGCTGCAGGGCTCGCACTTCGCCAACGACGAGCAGGCGTACGGCGTCAACGCGCTCGTGCACGCCGGCAAGGTCGACCCGTGCCTGTCGCGGGTGTTCGCGTGGAGCGAGACCGGCACGTGTCACCAGCTGATGCGCGACAACCAGCATCCGTCGGGCAACATGGCGATCCTCGTCAACGCGCCCAGGCCCGGGCTGCGGACGCTCGCCGACGTGAGGAACGCGTGACCGCCGCGCCCCGGCCGTTTCGCGTGCTCGGCGTGCAGCAGATCGCGATCGGCGGGCCGTCGAAGGCTGACCTGCGCGCGCTCTGGGTCGATCTCCTCGGCGTGCCGTCGACCGGCACGTATCGCAGCGAGCGCGAGAACGTCGACGAGGACATCCTCGCGATCGCGGGCGTCGAGATCGATCTGATGGAGCCGATCGATCCGACGAAGGCCCCCAAGGTGCACGAGCCGCGGCTCAACCACGTCGGCCTGTGGGTCGACGATCTCGCGGCGGCGGTCGCGTGGCTGACCGCGCAGGGCATGCGGTTCACGCCGGGCGGCATCCGCCAGGGCGCCGCCGGGCACGACGTCTGCTTCATCCATCCCAAGGGCAACGAGGCGTCGCCGCGGTCGGGTGAAGGCGTGCTGATCGAGCTGGTGCAGGCACCGGCCGACGTCATCGCCTCGTTCGTTCAGTCCTGAAACAGGTTCTCGGCCTCGGTCTCCTGACCGTGCCGATCCCCGTGGAGCGCGTCGCTCAGATCGTTGGTCGTCTTGCGCAGCCGCGCGCCGAGCACCTGGACGAACGACCACAGCATCTTCACGGCGGAGGCGGGCTCGCGCTTGATGATGTCGTAGAAGTCCTTGCGATGGATGACGACGAGCTGCGTCCGCTCGGTGGCGGTCGCCGTCAGCGAGCGCACCGAGCGATCGACCAGCGCCATCTCGCCGAAGTGATTGCCGCGCGTCAGGGTGGCCACGGTCGTCTCGCCCTTGCTCAGGCGCACGCTACCGGACAGCACGACGTACATCGCGTCCCCCGGCTGCCCCTGGCTGAAGACGACCTCGTCCGCGGCGTGCTCGACCATCTCGGAGATGTTGCCGATCCGCACCAGCTCCTTGTAGGAGAGGTAGCGGAACATCTGCATGCCCTTGAGGACGTCGAGCTTGAGCGAGACCTCGGTCGTGTGCGGCGCGAGCTCCGTCGACGCGGTGGCGCCGACGCGGATCACCACGGCGGTGATGTTGTCGTGCCCACCGCCGGCGTTGGCGGAGTCGACGAGTCGCTTGGGGACCTCCTTGACGTCGCCGTCGGCGAGCTGCTTGGGGAGCTCCGCCTCGTCGAGGTAGGCGTACATCCCGTCGGAGCACAGCAAGAAGCGATCACCCGGCAGGATGTCGAAGTCGAACGTGTCGACCTCGACGGACGCGTACACGCCGACCGCGCGCGTGACGGCGTTCTTGTACTGCTTGTACGGAGAGCTATCGATCTGCTCGCGGTTGAGCTTGCCGCGGCGCACGAGCTCGTTCATCAGCGAGTGATCCTCGGTGAGGATGTGGCACTGGGCCTGGCGCGCGAGGTAGACGCGCGAGTCGCCGACGTGCGCGATGAACCCGCGGAGGTGATCGCCGGAGCCCGCGATCAACATCACGGTCGCGGTCGTGCCAATGCCGCGCTTGTCGGACTCGGCCTGCGCGCGCGCGTGGACGGCGGCACACGCCGCCTGGATCGCGGCCTCGAGCACCTGCAGGATCTCGTACGCCTGCACGCCGGGATGATCGACGCGATAGCGGTCGATGAGCTCGCGCTTGTTGTTCACCGCGTCGCGGATCTCGTGGACGGCGATCGACGAGGCGACCTCGCCGGCCGCGTGCCCGCCCATGCCATCGGCGACGAGAAACAGCCGGAGCTTCTTGTCGATGAGGAAGTTGTCCTCGTTGTGCGTGCGCTGACGCCCGATGTCGGTCGCGGCGGCGAACGAGAGCTCCATGAACGCCCAGTCTAACGCGGCCAGCGACCGAGATGCTCGTGCAGGGCGTCGGAGATACCGGGCGCCAGCTCGGCCTCGACCAGGCCCTGGAGGGTCGAGGGATCGATCAACGCGGCGTAGATCCGCCCCCCGATGACGACGGAGGGGGAGACCTGGATGCCCGCCTGGTGGGCCGCGGTGAGCCAGTCGAGGCTGGCGTTGGCCCGGATGGCCTGGCACTTCGCCAGGGCGCCGGCGTCGACGTCGAGCTCCTTGGCGATCGCGGCGATCCGCTGCTGGGCGGTGATCCGGCCCTTGCGAGACTGTCCGAGCTGGCGATACATCGGCTCGACCCAC
>JAPLLF010000531.1 GCA_026387715.1 Pseudomonadota bacterium | reverse complement strand
ACGCCGCGAGCGCGACCGCCGCACCACCATCCTCGCCGGTCGAACAACCCGCACACCCGCCGCGCCGACGCGTGACCTCACCGAACGACGTCGAGGTCGGGGCCGACGCGAAGTCGCGATCCTGCGCGCGGCGCGGGGCGCGGTCGTCATCGAGGGCGTCGACGTCGCCCGCGACGGGGTCGAGCCGCGCGACCTCGCCGCGCTTCGCGAGGACCTCGGCCTTGTGCGCGCGGGCCGCCTCGACGGTGCCCCGCATCACCCCGAGCTCGCTCTCGGGGATCGCCAGGAACGACGTGAACGGCGTGACGAAGTTGTAGGCGAGCGCGAGCTCGATCACCTCGGTCCGGAGCTCGGGCGCTTGCCCGCCGAGCTCGATCTCCTCGAGCAGATGATCGACCCGCGCCTGCGCCCACACCCGCCCCACCCACGGGCGCTTCGCCGGCTTCCCGAGATCGACGGTGCGCGTGAAGGACACCGGCTGACCCTCGAGCTTGCCGCGGACGATGAACCTCGCCACGCCGTTGCCCCGCACGCGCCCCGACACCACGAGCTGATCCTCGGCGAACACGTCGGGCAACGTGCGCGGGTACATGCGCGACGCCACCGCCCCCTCGACCTCGACCGACACGTCGACGAGCAGCGGCCGCGAGATCTGGGTCGCGAGCCGGCTGACCTCGGCCTCGATCGCGTTCGCGCGCTCGATGTAGAGGAACCGGCCGCGCTTGACCGCGGCGAGGCGCGCGAGGAACGGCTTGTTGACCGCCTTGCCGAGGCCGACGGTGAACAGCCGGACGTCGCCCTTGTCGGCGGCCGCCGCGGCGATCGCCGACGGCACCTCGGACTGGCCGTCGGTCATGAACACGACGATGCGCGGGCGACGGCCGTCCTGCGAGGCGATCGCCAGGGCCAGCGCGCGCGCGATGTCGGTCCCGCCGCTCTCGCGCAGCCGCTCGACGAAGCCTGTCGCCTCGTCGCGCGTCTTGCCGTCGAGGAGCCTCGGCGCCGGGTACAGCGGATCGGTGTCGTCGTCGAAGCCGATCACGTTCACGCGATCCTTCGGATCGAGGATCCGGATCATGTCGATCGCCGCCGCCTTCGCGTGCTCCATCGGCTCGCCCGTCATGCTGCCGGAGTGATCGATCACGATCGTGACGTCCTTCGGCGTCGTCGCGCTCGCCGGCAGGTCCGGCGCCGCGAGGGCCAGCGTGAACCAGCCGTCGCTCGCCTGGTCGCCGGGATGCACCCACGTCGTCGGCGTCCAGGGCGCGTCCCCGACGTCCCATTCGACGACGAGCTCGGCCGGCGCCCCACCCGGGGTCGTCGGTCCGCCCGTCCCGTGCAGGTGGGTGACGCCGTCGCCGTCGACGGTCCGCGCGAGCGCGAAGCCGGACACGCGGACGTTGGTCACGGTCGCGGTGATGTCGATCTGGATCTCGGGGTTCGCCGACGCGAGGGGCGCGCGATAACGCACGGTCTTGACGACGCGCGGCAGCAGCTTCGACCACCGCAGCTCGAGGCGCTTGGGCACGTTCGGCTCGATCGGGAACACCTGGAACGCGAACTGTCCCTCCCCTTCCTGCTCGAGGAGTCCGGGATCGCGGCCCTGGCGCGTGACGGTGTCGTAGACGGCGCGGGCGGTCGCCTTCTCGAACACCTCGCCGACGATCTTCGTCTCGCCGTTCCAGTACGCGAAGCCGTCGACGTGTGCCCCGGTGCCCGGGCGCAGCCGATAGCGTCCTTCGATCGCGGTCGTCGCCGTGCTCCGGTAGACCTGCGTCAGCGTGGTCGACGCGTGCTGCCCCTCGATCGCGACGGCGAGCCGCTCCGAGACGATCGGCAAGGGCGTCGTCTGCATCCCCGCCGCCAACGTCGCCTCGGTGCGCTCGCCATCGATCGGCTGCGCGGTCACGACACGTGCGGTGCAGAGCACCACCACCACTACGAGAGCTCGCATGAGACCACCAGACGCGCGCGCGTCTGGAACGATCCAATGTTTCGAACGTCCGCGGTGTCAGCCGATCAGCGCGAGCAGCCGCTCGGGGTCGTCGCTCTCGATCCAGTCCACGCCGAGCTCGACCAGCCGCCACACCTCCGCCTCCTGATCGGCGCTCGTCGCGAACAGCTTGCCGGTCGTCGAGCCGAGCGGGAAGATCGTGTGGGTCCCGATCGCGACGCCCTTGCGGTGGAGCCGCTCGACGGTGCGGTGGCCGATCAGCGTGTGCTCGGCGCCGACGACGTGGGTGTCGAGCAGGCGCCCCACCAGATCGCTGTCGAGCAGCCGCGTGAGCCACCACCGCCCGTTCTGGCCCGGCCGGACGTCCGCGGTCCGCGGATCGCGCACCGCCGGCAGCCGATCGAGCACCGGGCGCGCGAGCTCGAGCATGCCGTCGTCGAAGCAGAACCCGACCGCGAGGTCGCGCGCCACGCGGCGCACCGCCCGCAGCTTGCGCGGATCGAACGACGTGACGATCACGCGGTCAGCCACCCGCGCGTCGACGATCGCCTTCGCGACGATCGTGCCGACCTCGACCTCCCACCACCGGGTGAAGTCGAGCTTGAGCTCCACGTTGATCGGGATCCGCGGCGCGATCTCGGCGAGCACCTCGGCGAGCTGCGAGATCCGCTCCTCCTGCTCGTAGGACACGCGCACCGACCGCCCGGCGGCATCGGTGCCCATCAGCACCTCGCGCCGCAACCGCAGCTTCGACACCTGGTCCCACGTGAGATCGCGGACGTCGAGCAGGTCGCCGGTCAGGCGCGCGAGATCGGCGTCGTGCAGCACCACCGGCACGCGGTCCGCGGTCAGCCGGACGTCGAGCTCCACGGCCGGGATGCCGAGCTCGATCGCGCGGCGAAAGCCCGCGAGCGAGTTCTCCTGGTGCAGCTTCACGACGCCGCGATGGCCGACCACGATCGGCTTTTGCTTCCGGGCGACGAAGGGATTCTTGCTCGGCGACGTGATGTCTTCAGGGTATCGCGTCCGGTCCGAACTTGCGAAGCGCGAGTCCCTCGAGCGACACGTCGACGCGCGCCTGGAAGTTGCCGACGCGCACGCGCAGGGCCTCGATCGGCACCTTGAACGCGGGCACCTTGAGGTCGGTGCGCCCCACCCCCACCGTCGCCGCGACCTCCCCCAGCTTGACGAAGTGGTGGTCGAGGAGCTCGACGACCACCCGTCCCTGCGGCTTCGGCGCGTCGAGTCGCACGACGCCGACCGGCACCGCCCTGGCGGCCGCGTCGGCCTCCTCCTTCATGCCGTTGCGTGGCTGCGCCGGCACCCGCCGGTACTCGATCGTCAGCGACGGCGGGGCCGCGCTGGCGATCGCGAAGCTCGCGGCCCACGGCTCGTTGCCCGCGAGCCCCGCGGCGTCGTCGTCGGTGAGCCTGCGCTCCTGCGGGCCGGTGAACGTGAACGCGTGCGCGACGGGGCCGACCATCACGCGAGGGCCCCCGCCGGTGTCGACGACGAACACGCCGAGCCGGGGCGCCTGCGCGCCGAGGTAGTGCACGCCCGCCACGCCCTCGCGATCGAACGTCGCGTAGTCCGCGACGAACGCGGCGTCGTGCAGCGCCGCGGTCCGCGACGAGAACAGGTCGAGGTACCAGCCGTCGAACGTCGCGATCGGGTACGACGCGAAGTACGTGTGCGCGGTCGCGACCCGCATCTCGACGATCATCGCGAGGAACCGCTTCGCGTCGGCCGACAGCGGCCGGTTCGCCAGCTCCTCGCTGGCGAGCGACGCGAGCACCCGCATCAGCCGCTCGAGCCGCGTGAAGTAGGCGGCTCCGCCGCTGGTGTCCCTGGGATCGAGCGCGGTGAACACCTCGCGCCCACGGATCGCGTAGTCGACCAGCGCCCGGTACGTGGCGGGCACCGGCTCGACGTAGCCGTCGGGAATCTCGCAGCCGCCCTGGTCGTAGTTCTGCGCCGCCAGCAGCACGTGGTTGTGGCGCAGCTGGCCGTACGCGGCGAGCGCGCTGTTGAGTCGGAGGTCGGCGAACTGCGGCGTGTCCATGAACCCGGGCACGGCGCCTGCGGGCCGCACCGCGAGCCCCCGGATCGCGGCGAGCCACGCGGCGTACAGGTCGGTGCTGGTGCCGACCGAGCGGGCGAGCAGCTC
>JAPLLF010001186.1 GCA_026387715.1 Pseudomonadota bacterium | reverse complement strand
CGTTCGTCGCGGTCGGGCTCGGCCACCTGCTCGGCCCCGACAGCCTCGGCGCCCTGCTCGCGCGCGACGGCTTCACGGTCGTCGCGCGCGCGCCTCAGTCGGGACAGCCGTCGGTGTCCTTGCGGCCGTTGTAGGTCTCCGGCTGGTTCGGGCACTTGTCGGCGGTGTCGGGGATCTGGTCCCTGTCGTTGTCCGGATCCGGACAGCCGTCGGCGTCCTCGAAGCCGTCCTTGTCCTCGGGCTCGTTCGGACACATGTCGTCGACGTCGACGATCCCGTCGGCGTCGTTGTCCGGATCGGGACAGCCGTCTTGATCCTGGAAGCCATCGCGGTCCTCCGGATCGTCGGGACACTGGTCGCTGGCGTCGAGGATGCCGTCGCCGTCGCGATCGCCCCCGTTGCCCTCCGGACAGCCGTCCTCGTCTTGCTGGCCGTCCTTGTCCTCGGGCACGAGCGGGCACTTGTCGTCGCGATCGAGGATGCCGTCGCGATCGTTGTCCGGATCGGGGCAGCCGTCCTCGTCCTCGAAGCCGTCGTGATCCTCGGGATCGTCGGGGCAGCGGTCGACCTCGTCGCGCCGGCCATCGCCGTCGCGATCCCCACTGGCGACCTGGAGGGCGTTGGGCCCGACCGGGGATGTCGTACCCGCGGCGGGTGCGCCCGTGGCACCGACGGGCTCGAGCCCGACGGGCGTCATGGGGGTCGTCGGGGTACAGCCGACAGGAAGCAGCCCGAGGAGCGCGACGAGCGCGAGGCGATGCATCCCCAGTCGTACCGCGTCTCGGTCAGCGATTCACGCCGCTCAGAACCAGGCGGTCACGCCCAGGGTCGCGGTGTCCTGCATCGCGCGGTTCGGCACCGGCGCGGACGTCACCGGATCGACCGCGACCGTGCCGCCGAAGTAGGCGTCGGCCGGCGCGTGATCGTGGCGATACTCCAGCCGCATCGACACGCCGGGGTACGGCTGGTAGGCGAGCGTCGCGGTGCCCTCGGCGACCCACGTCACCGGCCAGAAGATCGCGCTGGCGGTCCCGTCGGTGGCGACCCGCTCGTAGAAGTAGTCGGCGCGCACGGCGGCGTAGAGCGCCTTGGTCAGCGAGAGCTTGCCGTAGGCCGCGAACGTGGCCCACGCGCTGGTGCCGAGGTCGTTCGGCTCGACCCCGGCGTCGGCCTGCGCCGCCACGCTCACGTCGTCGGTCAGCGCGGTCTGCACGTACGCGTCGAGCAGGTTCCGCCACGGCGTGCCCTCGGGGCTTCCGGACGCGCGCTCGATGCCCCCGAAGTACAGCACCTGCGCGGTCGTCGTCGGGCTCGCGTACGCGGCCGACACCGCGACGCTCGGGGTCCCGTTGTTGTCGGTGACGGAGTTCCACCCGTTGTAGACGTGCGCCTTGCCGGTCCAGCCGCCGCCGAGCGACCGCGAGACCATGACGCCCGTGTGATAGAAGGGCAGCCCGAAGAACAGGTTCGAGCGCGACCACATCCAGTTGTCCTTCACCGGGATCACCTCGAGCCCGATCGGCGACGGAAACAGGCCGGCCTCGATCACGAGGCCCGCGGGTGCCTTCACCGTCACGCTCGCGAGCTGCACGTACTTCCACAGCTCGCTCGAGCTGGCGTTCACGCTGCCGGTGCCCGCAAGCGCCGGCTCGGCCAGGTAGTACGTCGACGGCGTCGGGCCGACCTGCAGCACGACGTGCACCGCCACCGGCCCCTGCTCGCCCCGCGCATCGAGCGCGACGTTCGACAGCGTGAACGTGCGGCTGCGGTTGTCGAACCCGCGCAGGTTCGTGATCCGGTTGGACGGGTTCTGGAAGTGCGCCTGGTAGTAGCTCTCGACGTACCCGCCGAGCGTGATCGTGGGCCCCGAGGGCTGCGCGGACGCGACGCGTGATGCGAGCACGAGCGTGACCAGCGAGATCGAAGTGCGCATGTCGAGGCTCCTCCCGTCGGTGTGCTGACCTGACGCCGTTACATCTCGATCTGCAACCCGAGCTCGACGACGCGGTTCGGAGGCAGGTTGAAGAACGCCGTCGGCGGCCGCGCGTTGCGCGACAGGAACGCGAACAGCACCTTGCGCCAGCGCGCCATCGGCGCCACGCCGGTGGTGAGCAGCGTCTGGCGCCCGAGGTAGTAGGTCGTCGTCATCGGCTGGAGCTCGAGCCCCTGCTTGCTGCACAGCGCCAGCAGCGCCGGGACGTCGGGGCTCTGCATGAACCCGACCTTGGCGACCACGCGATAGAAGCCGTGGTCGAGCGCGCGCACCTCGAGGTCCTTCTCGATGTCGGTCCACGGCACGTTCATGATGCGGATCGAGAACAGCACGACCTGCTGGTGGAGCACCTGGTTGTGCTTCATGTGGTGCACGAGCACGTTCGGGATGCCGCCGGGCGTCGACGACATGAACACGGCCGTGCCGCGCACGCGGGTCGGCATGTTCATCGCGATGTCCGCGAGGAACAGGTCGTCGGCGATCACGCCCGCGTCCATGACCTCGGACAGCCGGATGCGGCCGTGCCACCACGTGGTCATCACGATGAACACCAGGACGCCGAGCACGAGCGGGAACCAGCCACCGTCGAGGATCTTGAGCGCGTTGGCGGAGAAGAACGCGAGATCGATGGCGAGGAACGGGATCAGGAAGCTGAGCGCCTTGCCCTGGGAGACGTTCCAGCGTCGCACGCACACCAGGTAGAACAGGTACGAGGTGATGCCCATCGTGCCGGTCACCGCGATGCCGTAGGCGGCGGCGAGCCCCGACGACGTCTTGAACTGGAACACCACCGCGATCGTGCCGGCCATCAGGAGCCAGTTCATCTCGGGGATGTAGATCTGCCCCTCGGTGGTCGCCGAGGTGTGCACGACGGTGACGCGCGGCCAGAACCCGAGCTGCATCGCCTGCCGGGTGATCGAGAACACGCCGGAGATCAGCGCCTGCGACGCGATGATCGCCGCGGCGGACGCGAGCACCAG
>JAPLLF010000601.1 GCA_026387715.1 Pseudomonadota bacterium | reverse complement strand
GGTACGTCCTCCGGCCGCGGAGTGGAACGCAGCGGAGGACCTGAAAGGGGACCACCCGTGAGCTCGTTGTTCTTCCCCCCTTTAGGGGTGACGTGGGACGGCCGGTAATCATTGAGGAATTCGGCGAGGCCGTCCCGATCTCGGGACGGCCTATTAGTTGATGAAATCGTGGAGGAAAACGGAAATTCGGCGATGAGGCCGTCCCGATTGTCGGGACGGTCCGGGACGGTCCCGGGACGGTCCGGGACGGCCGTCCCGCCGTCCGGGACGGTCCGGGACGGCGGGACGGCCGAACAGGAATCGAGGAGATTTGATGGCACATGGCTTGCCACAGCACTCGACCAACGGAAAAGAGGACCGAGATCCATGGCAAGTGCGGTTGACTTCGCCATTACACATCTCCGGTAAGCAGGTCTCGGCCTGCCTCGGTGAGGCGGAATCCACCCGCCGTTTTCTCGATTTCGCGGCAGTCGATCATCGCGTCGATCTCGCTTCGACAGGCCGCCGCCTTCATCTTGGCTGCCTTCGCAATCGCGTCCTTCGAGCCCACGGCGCCCAGGTCGTGGAGTGCAGCCGCGAGCTTCTTGCGCAGCGTGGCTGTTGAGCGCGCAGCGGTCATCGGAGGCGCGAAGCTGCCCACCTGCCCGAGGTCGGTCCAGATGCCGCGTGCGCCGTTGTAGCGAGCCTCGATGTGCATCTCGCGGCCGAAGCGCGCCTTGGCCACGGTGATGGTCGCGACGCGATCCTCGCCGTCGTTCTCCTTCTCGAGCGACAGGACGATGAGGCCGGCGCCGTCGTACTCGACGTCGCCCGACTCCTTCGCAACGTCCACGAGCTCGTAGGGCTCGACCTTGCGCGGCGTCGCGAGCTTCTTGTTGTTGCCGCGGCCGCACGACGACACCGCGATGATCGCGGCCTTGCTCTCGTCGGCGATCTCGAGGAGCGACTCGCTCGCCTCGCTCGTGGCCATCCGGAGATCGGGGCGGACCATCCCCTTGGCGATGAAGCTCGCGAGCTTCTGCATGTAGTCGACGAAGACGAGCGGCGCGACGCCGAAGCGTTGCGTGACCTCGGCAACCGCGCGACGCAGCTCGAGCAGCGTCGGCTTGTGGAGCATGAAGTAGCGCCCGTACGGCATCGCCTGGTTGACGAGCCGCATGTCGACCTCGCCGCGGAGGATCGCGTTGCTGCTGCAGCCCACGATGCCCGCGGCGCTACGGGCGATGAAGTAGCCGGGCTTCATCTCCCAGGTCGCGACGATGACCGGGATGTTGATGTGCGCCGCGTAGCGCGCGATCGTCGCGATCCACGTCGTCTTGCCGCGGCCGGTACCGGCGGCGACCGTGTAGACCTGCGTCCCGAGCAGGCCGCCGAACCCGAGCGCCTCGTTCAGCGTCGGGAACGGCGTCTCGAAGATGGGCGCGCGGCTGAGGTGTTCGAGCTCCTCGAGCGACTGCGGGATGGTGATGAGCTTCGAGCCGTTGGTGGCGCGCTGGGAGCGCTCGATGGTCTCGCACGCGACCCGCGCCGCGGCGATGATCTCGTCGACCTCGTCATTGTTCTCGTAGACGCGCTGGATCGTCTTCTCGGCCTCGAGCGCGAGCTCGCGGAGCTTCGAGCGATCGAAGACGCCCTTGGCGTAGTGGACGACGTTCTCGGCCGTCGGGACGCGGAGCGCGAGCTCGCCGAGGTAGCCGACGCCGCCGATCGCCTCGAGCTTGCCGGCCTTCTCGATCTCGCCCTCGAGCGTGACCGTGTCGATGGGCTGCGCGGCCGCATCGAGCGCGCGGATCGCCGAGAACACGACGCGGTTGCGCGCGTCGTAGAAGTGCGACGGCTCGAGGGATGGGATCTTCGCGAGGAGGTCGTTGCGGAGGATGATGCCGCCGAGAACCGAGACCTCGTATTCGAGGTTGTACGGCAGGCGGTCGCGGTCGACGAATTGCCGCGTCGGCACCGAGCGATTGATGAGCGGGACCGCGTTCACCGTTTACGTCGCCTCATCAGCCTGCGGGCGAAGTGGATCGCCTGATCGAAGTCGGCGCCAAGCTCGGACGAGAACCACGGCTTGCCCTCGAGGTGGTCGCGCCAGTCGTTCTCGTGCACGCGATCGATCGCGATCCAGTAGTCGCGCCCGTCGGGGTCGCACGTCAGCGCGATGTCACAGCTGGCGTCGACGAGCGTGTCGGGATCGATCGCGTTCATGCCGGGCTCGGCGCGCTCGCCGAGGTCGAGCTCGTTCCAGTGGATCACCCACAGGCCCCAGCGCTTCCAGATGATCCAGCCGTTGCGATCGAGCTCGCCGGTGCACATCTTCTTGGGCACCGCGATCCGGTTCGACTTGCCGTTGTTGCAGCGGTCGCACGAGGTGACGAGGTTCTCATTCTCGTCGCTGCCTCCGCGCGAGACCGGGATGATGTGGTCGACCTGCAGGCGCTCGTTTCCTGGGCGAGCGCCGCAGAACGCGCACGCGAAGTCGTCGCGCTGCAGGATGGTCCAGCGGTGGTTCGTGTCGAGGGATTCGCGGTTCTTGGGCATTCGACTACCTTCGACCTTTTCGGCGGTGTGTGCGCACGCCTTCACGCCGGCGCTCGATGCGCTCGAACT
>JAPLLF010000283.1 GCA_026387715.1 Pseudomonadota bacterium | reverse complement strand
CGTAGAAGGACAAGCGCACCTGCGTGCGGGCGATGGGGCCGGTGGGCGTGCCGTTGGGGCGTTCCTGGGCATCCGTGGAGAAGATGCCGGGCACGTACCAGTTCTTGCCAAAGGCCAGTTCGCCGTAGTTCTCGGCCTCGTTGCCCAGGCGGTACTTGGCCAGCGCGCCCGGGGCCTGAAAGCCGACGGAGCCGTCGGCGTAGCGGTACCGCTCCGGGTCCACGGCCAGGAGCGTCGCGCGGGTCGTGTCGCTTGCGGCGGGGCCGCGCAGGAACAGCAGGTCGGGCACCGTCGGCTGCACCGCCGCGATGAGCGCGTGCTGCGCCATCGTGTTGTGATCCGACAGGTTCACGAAGTCGAGGCGCTGGGTCTTGGCGAGCGCGCGGATCTCGGCGAACGACGCCTGGGCGTCGCCGCTCTCCGTCGAGTGCACGTGGAAGTCGCCCGCGTACCACCGGCGCGTGGTCGACAGCACGGTCGGCGTGTACGCGGCGCGTGGGCGCGGGGCCAAGGTCGCGGTGTCCACGCAGGTGACGTCGGCGGTGTACGTGTTGCCGGTGCCGGCGAGCTTGGCCTTGCCGATGATGAGGTGCCACGTGCCGGGCTCGATCGGGCCGGGCAGGTAGCTGCGCGACGACTCCGCCTCGCCGATCGTGATGTCCTCGGTGTTGCCGCCGCCCCAGCCGCGGTAGCCGGTGGGTGACCACACGCCCCAGTCGAGGATCACCGCGGTGCCGCCGTCGGCGTGGGTGATCGCGATCTCCTTGGTCCCCGCCGGCACCTCGAACGGGATGTCGACGTAGTCGCCGCCGGAGGCCGTGACCTCGCCGTTGTAGGTCATCGTCGACAGCACGGCGGTGATCGGGAGCAGCATCACCGCTGACTGTATCAGGCCGGCAGGCCCGTCCACGCGGCGCTCTTCTGCCACAGCGCCTGCGCGAGCTCGACGTCGTCGGCGACGCGGTTCGGCTTCTTCTCCTTGCCGCCGACGTCGTAGTAGCGACCGGTCTCGGCCGCGAGCTCCGGGTCGGTGGCGCAGCGGATGCTCGACGCGGCGCCTTGCTCGGGCGTGATCATGAAGCGCTTGATCACCCAGCGAAACGGCGGCGGCACGCTGCGCCACACGTCGGTCGCGACGACGCCCGGGTGGACCGCGTAGGTCGTGATCTTGGTGCCCACGAGCTTGCGCGCGAGTTCCTTGGTGAACAGCACGTTCGCGAGCTTGCTCACCTCGTACTCGGGCAGGCCGGTGATGCTCTTCGTCTTCTGCTCGACCGCGGCCCAGTCGATGGTCTTGGCACGGTAGTGCGACTTGCTCGACACGTTGACGATCCGGCCCGCGCCGCTGGCGGTCATCCGATCGAGCAGCAGGCGGGTGAACAGGTAGTGGCCGAGGTGGTTGGTGCCGAACGCGAGCTCGAAGCCGTCCTTGGTCTGGCCGCGGGTACCGGCGAGCCCGGCGTTGTTGACGAGGCCGTGGATGGGCGCCCCACCGTCGACACTCCCGGGACGCGCGAGCAGCTCGGCCGCGCACGTGCGGACCGACGCGAGGTCGCCGAGATCGAGCCGCACGAACTCGACGGCGTCGTTGCCGGTCGCCTGCTTGATCTCCTCGACGACGGCGATCGTCTTGTCCTTCGATCGGCACGCGAGGATGACGTGCGCGCCCTGACGCGCGAGCTCGCACGCCGTGATCTTGCCGATGCCGGTGTTCGCGCCGGTGATGATGAACGTCTTGCCCGCCAGCTGCTTTGCCATGACGGGCATCGTGGATCTTTCCGGGCCGCAAGCGAAGTCCGCCTGGGGGTCATTGACCGGTGCGTGAAGAGTGCGTTAACGCACTCCTGAATGCGTATCGGACGAGCTCTGTGTTTGACTGGGATCGCGGCGATCCTCGCGATCTTCCTCGGGTGGGTGACCGTCACGTCGGCGTGGGCCGAGGAACCACAGGAGGGCTCGGCCGCGCACGAGGGTTCCGCCGCGGTGGATCCCCACGCGGGCTCGGGCTCCGATCATGCCGACGTGGGCGCTCCGACGTGGGGTCGGGTTCGGGCTCTGACGTGGGGTCGGGGGCGGGCTCGGGCGCGCACGACGCGGCCGTCGACCACGCGACGGCGACGGCGCACGGCGTGACCGAAGGCACCACCGCGGATCTCGACAAGGACGGCGACGGCGTCGTCGACACCGCCGAGGAGGGTTACGACCCCGAGGACCCGCCGACCGATCCGTGGGACGAGGACGGCGACGGCACCGTCGAGCCCGACGAGGTCGCGCTCCGGGCCGAGAGCGAGGCCGCGTTCAAGGACATCCCCGACGACGTGGACGACGCGGCGCTCGAGGCGCGCAGCGAGCTGACCGAACTCATGCCGTCGATCGACGTCGAGACGTTCCGCAAGCTCGTGCGGATCGCCAAGAAGATCGTGCTCGCGAAGATGGAGAAGAAGATCGCGATCAAGAGCGCGAAGAAGATGCAGACGTTCTCGCTGATCGTCGTCGGGTGTTCGGGGCTCGGCGTGCTGCTCCTGCTCATGCCGCTCGTGCTCGCGAAGAAGTACCCGGGGCAGGGCAAGCTGCTGCTCAAGTACTCCGCGCTCGCCGCGCTGGTGTTCATCGTCACCGTGAACATGTTCGGCGGCGTGATCTACGGGTTCCGCACCGTGCAGACCGCGATGTCGAGCTACACCAACCCCGCCACCGCGATCGCCGGGGGCACGTTCGACACCCTCGACGACAACGCCGACACCTACATCACCACGGGCAAGGAGCTGTTCGCGCCGACGCTCGATCAGATGAAGATGCACCCCGACGAGCAGCCCGCGGTCCTGCTGCTCGAGAACGGCATGAAGGTCGTCAAGGACGCCAAGGTGTTCCTGTCGATCGCGAAGCTGTTCAAGAAGGTCAACTTCATCTTCAGCATCCTGCCGATCGTGCTGATCGGCCTGACGCTGATCCTGTTCATCCTCGCGATCCGCCCGACGCTGACCGAGATCGTCAAGCTGCCGGCCCAGGCCGCGTCGGGGGTGCAGGCCGCGGGCAAGGACGTCATGGCCAGGTCGTTCGCGCGCGTCGTCGGCGAGCTCAAGGCCACGATCCTCACGATCGGCGTGCTCGTCGTGCTGACCCTCTTGTCGGGGACGATGCTCGGCATGATCGTCAAGCCGGCGATCGCCGCGCTGCTCGAGTACTTCGCGCTGTCGATCAGCTACCTGCAGTTCGCCAAGGGCGCGTCGTCGGGGCTCGTGTTCATGGCGCTGTTCGCCGTGATCCTGTTCCTCGTGCTCAACCTCGCGACGCTCATCCTGTCGATGGCGTTCTTCCTCGGCAAGAGCCAGAAGATCTTCCAGGCGCGGTTCAACCACGGCACGCCGCTCGCCGACCACGCGCGGTTCTTCAAGTGGGGCGTGCCGGCGACGCTGCTCGTGCAGGTGTTCCCGCTCGGCTTCGTGATCCTCGCGAGCAAGGTGCTCGCCTGGATCAACGACAGCTCGCGCGAGGGCATCCTCGACGCCGAGCAGGTGTCGTGGTCCAAGATCATGTTGATGGGCCCGCTGTTCCTCGTGATCGGGTTCATCGTCACCTTCTGGGCCGTGCGCGGCCTCAAGGCGATCAAGTTCCTCGCGACCTACAAGATCCCCAAGCCGCCCGCGGCGTGATAGACGAGGGTCAGCATATGACCCTCATCGCCAAGACGTTGTTTCTCGTCGGTCTCGGACTCACGACGGCCTGTGGCCACAAGGATGCCGGCAAGACCGACACCACCGTGGCCAAGACGGGCGAGGCCAAGCTGTTCGATCGCCTCGGTGGCCTCGACGCGATCAAGGCCGTCGTCGGCGACTTCATCGCCAACGTGACCCACGACGAGGTGATCAACGCGCGCTTCAAGGGCGTCGACGGCGCCAAGCTCGAGAAGCTCATGGTCGAGCAGGTCTGCGCCGCGACCGGCGGGCCGTGCGCGTACACCGGCCGCGACATGAAGACCACGCACACCGGCATGAAGATCACCGAGGAGGAGTTCACCGCCCTCGTCGGCGATCTCGTGAAGAGCCTCGACAAGTTCAAGGTCGCCGAGAAGGAGAAGGGCGAGCTGCTCGCCGCGCTCGGCGGCATGAAGGATCAGATCGTCGGGCTGTAGCTCGACGCCGTCGATCAGTAGGGCTTGCTGCCGTCGTTGCCGCCCGGGCCGTAGTCGCACAGGATCGTGCTCGGGTACATGAGCCCCGCGCAGGCGTGGATCGCGCAACCCACGTGGGTCGTCTCGCGCCACACGACCTGGGTGTAGTGGCCACACGTGCCGGTACACCCGTTGGTCGCGTAGTCGTAGTCGGCCTTCTCCGACGCCCAGCTGTCGACGGCGGCCTTCGCGGTCGCGCTGCCGCTCGACGCGTAGATGTTCTCGCCGATGTACGTGTAGCCGGCCACGTTCTGGCGAGCCGGGTTGTGATCGACGAGCCCCACCGGCGGCTGCGCGTCAGGACAGCCCGCGAGGTACGCGGCCGCGTAGGCCGCGAGCGCGGGATCCCATTGCAGCGCCGGGAGTGGCGTCGCCGTGTCGACCGCGGCGCGCACCTGGTTGTGGAACAGGGTCATGCCGGCGAGCTCCGCCGGCTCGCCGACGCCTCCCGCGGCATCCACGCTGCCGGGACCGATCCCGCCGTCATCGCCGCACGCGCTCAGGGCACCCGAGGACGTCAGCAGCAGGAGGACGAAGCTCGTTCGCGTCATGCCCACGAGGATATCGTGATATGGCTGGGGCGCGGTCGGTCATCCGGCGGCATGGACCTGACGGTCCAACTTCAATACGCAACTCACGACGGAAGCGAGGAAGCCGGTGAAACACCGGCACAGCCCCCGCTACTGTAACCGGGGACAACGCGGCAATACGCCACTGGGCAACTGGGAAGGCGCCGCTGAGACTGATCCGGAAGTCAGGACACTCCTCTGTCGTCGTCACGTGGGGTGGCCTTGTTCCGGCTGGTCTCGATCTCCTCGCCCATTGTTTGGGCGCTACTGGTGTGTGCTGCGCACACGTCGTCCCTCGCGGACAACGTGGCCATCCCCCTGCGCGTCGCGGCGATGGCCGCCGAGGCGATCGTCATCATCGACGATCGTCCCTCGGAGGTCGCGCGCGATCGCGACCGCGCGCTCGCCGACACGCCGTTCGTCTCGATCCTGCATCCCGACGATCATCCGGCCGCGTCGAGCGTCGCCGACGCCCTCGCGACGACGGTCGGCGCGCACGGCACCAGCCTCGGCGGGCTCGGGGCGTACCAGTCGATCTCGCTGCGCGGCGCCTCGCCGGGCCACACGCTGATCGCGATCGATGGCGTGCCGCTCGCGCGGATCGCCGCGGTGACGACCGACCTCGGCCGCTTCGCGCTCGCGGCGTTCGACCGCGTCGACGTCTATCGCGGCAGCGTGCCGATCGCGCTCGGCGGCGCGGGCGTCGGCGGCGCGGTCGATCTCGTCACCCGGCTCGGGCGCGACGAGCTCGGCAAGCGTGTGCACCTCGAGCTCGGCGGCGGCTCGGCGGGCGCGCGGTTCTTCCACGCGCACTACGGCGACGTGCATCGCGGCGGCGCGCTGCGGTCGTCGACGACCCTCGGCTACGCGGGCGCGACCGGCGCGTACACGTTCTTCGACAACCACGGCACGCCGCTCAACCTCACCGACGACGCCACGCGCACGCGCGCGAACAACGGCTTCGATCAGGCCGATCTCGCGTCGCGGCTGGGCGCCGCGGATGGCTCGCTCGCCGGCGGCGTGCGGCTCGCCTACAAGCGGCAAGGGCTGCCCGGCTCGACCTTGCGCCCGACCGCCGCCGCGCGGCTCGCGACGCTCGATACCATCGCCGATCTGCGGATCGCGCGCGCGACCGTGGACGCGACGATCTATGCGCTCGTGGAGCACCAGCGGCTGGCGGATCCCGGTGACGAGCTCGGTCTCGGCGCGCAACATCGCGGCTACCTCACGCTCGCCGGCGGCGCGTCCGCGACCTCGACGCAGGTGCTCGATCGCGCGGGGCACCAGCGCCTCGTCGTCGGGGGCGAGCTGCGGGTCGAGCGGTTCGCCGACGAGGACCTCGCGGACGCCACCCACGCGACCGAGGGTGATCGCGTCGCGGCGGCGGCGCTCGCCTCGCTCGAGCTGGAGCTCGCGCCCCAGCTCGTCGTCACGCCGGCCGTGCGCGTGGACGGCCTGCGCACCGCGCCCGCCGCGACCACGGTCGGCCCCGACGCCTACGTCGCGCGCCCCACGCGCGACGACGTCGTGCCGTCGCCGCGGCTCGGCGTGCGCGCCCTCCTGGCGCCCGACCTCGCGATCAAGTCGAGCGCCGGCT
>JAPLLF010000208.1 GCA_026387715.1 Pseudomonadota bacterium | reverse complement strand
GCGCGCCGACCTCGCCCGACGCCCCCGCCCTCGATCCCGTGGTCGAGCTCGAGACCGCGATCCGCCAGCACCTCGAGACCAAGCTGCGCGCCACCGCGACCCGCGTGACGCGGCTCGCGTCGTGGGCTCAGGTCGTGCTGCCGGCCGACATCCAGGAGAGCGTGTTCGAGCTGATCGCGCGGATCAAGCACCGCCGGATCGTCTACGACACGTGGGGCTTCGACCGCGTGCTGACCACCGCGCGCGGCGTCACCGCGCTGTTCTCCGGCGGGCCGGGCACCGGGAAGACGCTCGTCGCGAGCGCGATCGCGAACGAGCTCGGCATGGATCTCTATCGCGTCGACCTGTCGCGGATCATGTCGAAGTGGATCGGCGAGACCGAGCAGAACCTCGCGAAGCTGTTCGACGCCGCCGAGGACGGCCACGCCATCATCCTGTTCGACGAGGCGGACTCGCTGTTCGCGAAGCGCACCGAGGTCCGCAGCTCGGTGGATCGCTACGCGAACCTCGAGGTCAACTACCTGCTCCAGCGGCTCGACACGTTCGAGGGCATCGCGATCCTGACGACGAACTTCGGGACCTCGATCGACAGCGCGTTCAAGCGGCGGCTGTCGTTCCGGCTCACGTTCCCGTTCCCCGACGAGGACGCGCGCGAGCAGCTGTGGCGCTCGCACCTCCCACCGGCCGTGCCGCGCGGCGGCGAGTTCGACTTCGCCGATCTCGCGCGGCGCTATCGCCTGTCCGGCGGCTACATCCGCAACGCCGTTGTGCGCGCGGCGTTCCTCGCGGCCGAGGAGCACGTGGCGCTGACGCACGACCACCTCGAGCGCGCCATCAAGGCCGAGTTCCGCGAGATCGGCAAGATCGCCGAGAGCGGCGTCCTCGAGTAGCGCGCCTCGGCGAAGCGGGAAGGGTGGCGGGAAGAGGACCGAGGTTCTCGCCTCGGATGTCGAGAGACGCGAGACGTATCCGAGGGTCACGGCAGCGCGATCGCGACGAGCAGCTCGCCGAACGTGTCGTACGCGACGAGCCCGCCGGTCGACCAGTCCACCGCGATCCGCGAGAACTGCACGATCGACTTGCCGCCGCCGAGCTTCCTCTGCGCGTACGACGCGCGCAGATCGTCCTGGTCGATGAAGCCGAGCGGGCGGCGCCCTTGACCCAGATCGCGGGCGCGCCATCGTCGTCATGGCGTCGATCGCAACACCATCCGAACGGTGGGACCGAAGCTTCTGCGCGTGGCAGCGTGGCACCCGTCGATGAAGATCTGAGCTAAGTAGCCGAAAAAACTAGTGACCCCATTGGGACTTGAACCCAAGTTTTCGCCGTGAGAGGGCGACGTCCTAACCGCTAGACTATGGGGCCGATTTCGAGAGCGCTTTACTACCGTCTGTCGCGTCGTTGGTCAAGCGGGTTGGTTCGGGGACTAGGATTCGAACCTAGATAGCAAGAGTCAGAGTCTTGCGTCCTGCCATTAGACGATCCCCGAGTGCGTGGCCTG
>JAPLLF010000047.1 GCA_026387715.1 Pseudomonadota bacterium | reverse complement strand
CACCGCCCATGGAGCCGGTGGCGTCTGCGCGCGCACGGGACTCCCGGAGGCCAGCACGAGCAGGAGTCCGATCGTCGCCGTGCCGCACCTCGAGAGGACTACGCCCATCCGCGGAACATAGCTCAAGCGACGTGATCGATGACCACGGAGGTTACGGCGCCTCGACAGCGCCGGCCGTGCACGGGGTCGCGCGCGCCTTGCCGAGCTGATCCGTCGGCGGGCAGCCGATCCCGAGGCCCTTCGCGGGGCTCCCCGCCGCCGGCACCATCACCTCGGTGTCCCCACCCGCTGCACCGAGCGTGCCGAGCAGCGGATCGGCGATCAGCGGCGCATCCGAGCACAGCGATCCGGCGGGCCACTGGAGGTTGCCGGTCGTCGCGGCGTGCGTGACGTCGCAGGTCGGGCGGTACATCGCGGTGTTGTTGGCGATGATCGTGTTCACGAGCGTGAGGCCGTCACCGAAGATCGCGCCGGCGACCTGACCGTCGGCGGTCGCGTGGTTGTTCGCGATCGTGCAGTTGAGCAACGTGCCGGTGGGCGCGTGCCCGAGCCACAGGCCACCGCCGTTGCTGCCGACCGCGATGTTCTCGGCGATCGTCATGTTCGTCATCTGCACGGTGTCGGTGTTGATCCAGATCCCGCCGTTGAAGTGAGCCTCGTTGCGGGAGATCGTGCCGTTGGAGAGGGCGAGCGCGAGGCCCTCGAGGTAGAGCCCACCCGCGTTGCCCGAGCCCGTCGCGATCACGCGGTTGTGATCGACCGTCGAGCGATCCATCGCGAACGACCCGGTGTGATCGTTGGACACGCGGAACACGCCACCGCCGATCGCGCCGGCGGTGTTGTTCGCGATCGTGACGCCGCACAGCGAGGTGACCTCGTCGCGGCCGTCCTGATAGAGCGCGCCACCGGCGCCTCCGTTGCCCGGGTTCCCGCCGGTGCCCGTGGCGGCGTTGTTGGTGAACGTGCTGTTGATGATGGTGAGAGCGCCGTTGAGGCTGCCGATCGCGCCGCCGTCGCTCGCCGCGTTGCCCGAGAACGTGCTGCCGACGACGATCGTGTCGCCGCCGCCGAACGCGTAGATCGCCCCGCCGGCGACGTCCTGGCCGGTCGGCGTCGCGTGGTTCTGCTCGAACGCGCAGCCGATCACCGTGAGGCTGCCGCCGTCGCGATAGATCGCGCCGCCACCCTGCGCGGTGTCCGCGCCGATCGCGGGGCTCTGGCCGGCGCGAAACGACAGCCGCTGGACGACGAGCCGTGGCGTCGCGGTGTTGTAGTCGGAGTCGAGGTAGAGCAGCCGCGAGGCGCCACCACCGTCGAGCGCGACGGTGCCGCCGCCGTCGATCACGGTGTCCTTGGCGACGACGATCGCGGTCGTGATGGGGATCGTGATCGGCGCGGCGCCGCACGCGAACACGATCGTTCCGCCGATCGTCGCCGCGGCCTGCAGCGCGGCCTCGGTGCAACTCGCCGGGGTGCCGTCGCCCACCACGGTGGTCGGCGCGGAGACGTCGACCAGCGGCGGCGCGGTGCACGTGGCCACCGGCGGCGCGGCGTCGGGCAGCGGCGGCCGCGCATCGCCGCTGGCTCGACCGGCATCGTCGCCACAGGCGGCGAGGACCGACAACGCAACGAGGGCTCGGCGGCGCATCGCGCCATCATCTCACGTCGGCCCGTCTGCGACCGCGACCTCGCGTTCACGGTCGGGCGACGAGCCGGGCGAGCACGCTCTGGAACTCGGCGACCGACACGTCCACGTGCTCGACGACGCGGCCGTACAGGAGCGCGGTCGATACGCTGCGCCCGGGGAACTCGCGCTCTGCCTCGCGGAGCTGCCAGAGGATCACCCGCTGGATCCGGGTCAGGCCGTCGCGTGCATCGGGCAGGTCGTCGAAGGCCGCCATGGCGGCGCTACGCGAGGGTCGTGTAGACGTTCTGGACGTCGTCGTCGGTCTCTAGCGCGGCGACGAGCTTGAGCACGTCGTCGACCTTGTCGTCGGGCAACTCGACCTGGTTCTCCGGGACGTACTCGAACTCGGTCGACACGGCGTGGAGCTTGCGGGCGTCGAGCGCGGCCTGCATCGTGCCGAAGTCGGTGAACGCGCAGCGCACGATCAGCTGCTTCTCGCCCTTGTCGGT
>JAPLLF010000894.1 GCA_026387715.1 Pseudomonadota bacterium | reverse complement strand
GGAGCTCGGCTACAACGGCGGCTATTCGATCCTGCGGGAGTATGTTCGGACCCTGAAGCCACGCGCGGACAAGCGCCCCACCACGGTCATCGAGCATCCGCCCGGGAAGGAGGGCCAAGTCGACTGGTCGCCATACTCGGTATCGCTCGGCGGCATGACGACCCTCGTGAGTGCGTTCTCGTTCGTGTTGCCGTTTTCGCGCTACATGTTCGTCCGATTTGCGCTCGACACGACGCACGAGACGCTCGTTCGGCTCCACGAAGAGGCCTTCGCCGAGTTCGGCGCCGTGCCGCACATCATGACCTACGACAACATGACGACCGTCGGGCGTCACATCGACGGGGAGCAGGTCCTGAATGCGGCGTTCGCGGCCTATGCGACGCGGATGGACTTCGTGGTCCAGCTCACGCGACCGAGGAAGCCCAACGATCACGCCTCGGTCGAACGCCCGTTCCACTATGTCGAGCACAACTGCCTCAGGCGGCGACGATTCACCTTCGCCGACCTCGACGATCTGAACGCACACGCTCGGGACTGGTGCGCCCGCGTCGCCAATGTCCGCACCCATGGGACCACCCGGGTCCGTCCGTGCGATCAGCTCGTCCATGAGCGCCCTTACCTGAAGGCGCACCCGAACGCGGCCGTGGAGCCCTACGAGGCCATCGATCGCGAGGTCCAGCGGGACTTCTGCGTCCGCGTGGACAACAACCGTTACAGCACCGACCCGAAGCTCGTGCGTGAACCCGTGTCGGTCCGGCTCTACCGGACACGCGTCGAGATCTGGCATCGCGGCGCGCAACACTGCGTGCACGTCCGCGCGACGGGTCGCGATCAGCGCTCGGTCCTGCCGGAGCACGAGGCGGCGTTCAAGTCGCTGGCGCCGTCGCGGCTGTTGCTCGAACAGGCGTTTCTGCGGCTCGGCGACAACGCGCGTCCCTTCTACGAGGCGCTCAAAACGCAGAAGGGACATGCGGCGGGCTACCACATCCAGCGTCTTTTGCGCCTGGCCGACCGCCACGGCGCCGAGGTCGTGGCCGGGGCGATGGCCCAGGCCGCCCGCTACGGCAACTACGACGCGGAGACGGTGGCCCGTCTCATCGCCGGCCGCGCGAGCCAGCGCCAGCGGCCCATGCCGAACTATCCCTTGGCCACTCCCGAGGGGCGTGGCCAGTGGCTCGCCGGGCTCGATGTCGAGTCCCGGGACCTCGCTGACTTCGACAAACTGATTGATCCCGACGGGGAGGATACGACATGACCCAGGCGCGACCGGAAAACCGGCACGATGAACTGAAGCAGAATCTCCTGAAACTCCGGCTCCGGGCCATGGCGGACGCGCTTGACGCGGCGCTCGAACAGGCCCAGCTCACCCAGTCCGGCTACACCTCCTTCCTCGACGGCCTCGTCCGCACCGAACTCATGGTGCAGGCCACCTCGTCCATCGAGCGGCGCGTCAAGGCGTCGCACTTCCCCGCCTCACAAACGTTCGATACCTTCGACTGGGCGTTTCAGCCGGGGCTGAACGTGCCCCTCGTCAAGGACCTCATGGGACTCGGTTTCGTCCGCCAGGGACGGCCGCTGGTCCTCTTCGGCAAGCCCGGTACCGGCAAGACCCACATCGCCATCGCGCTCGGCCAGCTCGCCTGTGAGGCCGGTTTCCGAGTCGCCTTCACGACGGCGAGGCAGCTCCTACCCCAGCTCTACGCCCACCTCGTGGATGCCACCGTCGACAAGACCATCGCCGCGATGGCGCGCCTCGATGTCCTCATCATCGACGACCTACGCGCGATGGCCCCCGCCAGGCCCGAGTACGCCGCGCTCCTCTACGACCTCATCGTCGCTCGGCTGGGCAAGACGACCATCGTCTCCAGCAACCTCAGCATCGACGAATGGGGAACCGTGCTCGGCAACCGGACGCTTACCGCGTCGCTCGCCGACCGGCTCATGGAGCGCGCGCACATCATCAACATCAAGCGAGGACGCAGCTACCGGACTCAGGGGCCCGAGGCGCCGCCCGAGGGCGACCTCCCCGCCGGGGCCGTACACCCCGATCCCTGAAACCGACCGGGGTGCTCAGGCGCCCCAGCACCCCGTAGAGCAATCGCAACGGCCGCCAGTTGCAGGCTCCGGTGTACTTCCCGCTCCGAGTTGCTCGTTTCGACCCCACACGCTCCCTCACCACACAGTCGCCACCGCTGTCCTCAGGCGATCGCCCTGAGCCGCCGCCCCCGATCGCGGAGAGGCCGCCCGTGAAGGGCTGCTCCTCCTGCCCTGGGTTCGCGTCCGAAACCTGGCGAGCACCACGCTCGGCCTGGTGGCCAAGAGCTTCCCCAGCACGTGGGAGCAGCGGTTCGGTGTGCGGCCCGTCTTGCTCG
>JAPLLF010000393.1 GCA_026387715.1 Pseudomonadota bacterium | reverse complement strand
GACGACGATCGTCGCCGTCGGGACGTCGGCGAGGATCTGCGGCCACGCGGCGCCGAACTCGAGGATGCCCTTCTCCTCCTTGAAGTTGCCGACGTAGAGCGCGATCGGCCCGTTTTGCGGCAGGTCGAGCTGCGCGCGGGCCGCGGCGCGGTCGGCGCCGAGGTCCCGGAGGTGGAACAGCTCGGAATCGACGCCGTTCATGACGACCTCGACGCGGTCGCGGTCGACCCCCAGCGCCACGACCTCGTCGACGAGCGGGCGCGACACGGTGACGATCGTCTCGGCGCGCGGCAGCGCCCACGTGCTCATCCGGCGCGGCCCGGCCAGCTTCGCGATGATGTTGATGTCGCTGCCGTGCACCTTCACCACGCACGGGACGCCGAGCAGCTTGGCCGCGAGCACGGCCGCGAAGCCGTCGGGATAGGCCCACGCGCCGAGGACGACGTCGACCTTGCCGCGGTACGGCGCGATCACCGGCGCGATCGAGGCAGCGTAGAGCGGCCCCCACGTCGCCATCGCGGCGCGCGGGATGAACAACGTGCGGGGGTGGCGGACGTCGAGGCCCGCGATCGTCTCGCGCCTCGGCACGTTCGCGAGCGCCCCGGCGCTCGACCAGCGGGCGAGCAGGCCGGCGCCCGGGTACCAGGGGATCGTGGCCAGCACCTCGAGCTCGCACAGCGCACCGAGCGCGGCGAACTGCTGGCGATTGAAGGGCGCGGCGAGCGGCTCGGCCGCGTTCGGGAACAGCTTGGTGATCGCGAGGACGCGCACGAGGGGAACCGGAGCGACGAGCTACAGGTTGAAGACCTTGTCCATGCGCAGCAGCTTGAAGATCGCCAGGGGCTGATCGCGCGCGCCGCTGATCGTGACGGACCCGCCGGCGGCGCGCACGTTCTTGTAGAGCTTCACGAGCGCGGCGACGCCCGAGCTGTCGATCAGGTCGAGCGAGGAGAGATCGACGAGCACCTTCTCGGGGCGCTTGGCGACGATCCGGTCGATCTCCTCGGCGAGCCCAGGGGCACTGTTGATATCGAGCGAGCCGCGGATCGCGATGCGCGTCTCGGGACCGGTGGATTGGACGTCGTAGGGCTGAGCCACTGAACTAACTCCTCGTGCCGCGGGTGTGGTGGCTCGGCAACCGTTTGCAGAGTCTCCACAAGTTCGGCGGACCAGGCTCGTACGTCATCTCGTCGAGCATCGTCTTCGCGATGTGAATCCCCATCCCACCCTCCGGCAATGAATTTTCGTCGAGCTCGGCGGGCAACGGCGCCACGCCCTCGATGTCGAACGGATGACCGTGATCCTTGAGCTCGATGATGAGCTCGCGCTCGGTCGGGGTGATCACCAGGTCGATCGACCCGCCGTCGCGCCGCTCGTAGGCGTGGATCGCGACGTTGTTGAAGATCTCCATGAACGCCGAGACCACCGCCGTGTCGAACGGGTCGCGCACGTCGTGCGCGAGGGTGTCGTCGGGGTC
Source organism: Pseudomonadota bacterium (assembly GCA_026387715.1). Lineage (GTDB taxonomy): Bacteria > Myxococcota_A > Polyangia > Haliangiales > Haliangiaceae > JABFXX01. The sequence goes on along the minus strand of JAPLLF010000393.1, from coordinate 5,519 downwards.
CTTGGTGTTCGCCGACGACGACACCAGCCGCGCAGCTTCGGCCACGACGCGCACCGCGATCGGGCGGTAGCGCAGCGTGCCGGGAACGGAAAGCCGGATGGATGGCGCCATCGAGAACCCCAGGATACCAGTCCTGCGAGGCATCGTGCTACCTTCAGCGACGTGTTGCGCAGCGTACGTCTCGCGAAGCGCGCGATCGACTTCGTAGGGGCGGCGGCAGGCTTGATGGTCACCGCTCCGCTCATCCCGGTCATCGCGGCGGCGATCTATCTCGACTCCCCAGGTCCGGTCTTCTACCGCCAGCGACGTGCGGGCAGCCTCCGGGCCGCCACCATCGAGAACGGCATCCGAAGGCTGCACTTCGACGAGTTCATGATGCACAAGTTCCGCACGATGTCGGTCAACGCCGAGGCGAAGACCGGCGCGATCATCGCGGGCGCCAACGACTCCCGGATCACCCGGGTCGGCAAGTTCCTCCGCAAGTCGCGGCTCGACGAGCTCCCGCAGTTCTGGGACGTGCTCCGCGGCAAGATGTCCCTCGTCGGCCCGCGGCCCGAGCGACCCGAGCTGCTCCAGGATCTGAGCTACGCGATCCCGCTGTTCGAGGAGCGCATGCGCGACGTCAAGCCGGGCATCACCGGGCTCGCGCAGATCTCGCTCGGCTACACCGGGTCGATTCCCGAGGGCAGCGAGATCGGCAAGCTCGCCGCGACCCTGCAGAACCCGTTCGATCTCGAGGAGACCAAGGGGTCCCTCGCCGACGACATGCGGATCAAGCTGCTCTACGACCTGGCGTACACCGCCGGGCTCGAGCGGTTCGATACGTTCCTCCGCACCGAGCTCGACATCATCTTCAGGACGCCCCTGGTGATGCTGAAGATGACGCAAGGACGCTGAAATCGTGGCCTGGAAGATCCTCTGCATCGCGGGCGCTCGCCCGAACTTCATGAAGATCGCGCCGCTGCTGCGCGCGTTCGCGGCCGACGCGCGGTTCGACGCGCGGCTGATCCACACCGGCCAGCACTACGACGCCAAGCTGTCGAAGGTCTTCTTCGAGGATCTCGCGATCCCCCGGCCGCACGTCGAGCTCGAGGTCGGCTCGGGGTCGCACGCCCAGCAGACCGCCGAGATCATGAAGCGGTTCGAGGCGGTGATCGCCGCGGAGCAGCCGCACGGCGTGCTGGTCGTCGGCGACGTCAACTCCACGGTCGGTTGCGCGCTGGTCGCCAGCAAGTGGGTGCTCGACGCGCCGTTTCGCGTCGCGCAGGGCGTGCGCACGCGCCCGGTCGTGATCCACGTCGAGGCGGGCCTGCGGTCGCGCGACCACGACATGCCCGAGGAGATCAACCGGCTCGTCACCGACGCGCTGTCGGACCTGCTGTTCGTCAGCGAGCCCGACGGGATGACGAACCTGGCGCGCGAGGGCGCGACGGATCGCGCGCACCTCGTCGGCAACGTGATGATCGACACGATGATCGCGGCGCGCGACAAGGCGATGGAGTCGCCCATCCTGGCCACGCTCGGGTTGCGCGAGCACGGCTACGGGCTCGTGACGTTGCACCGGCCGAGCAACGTCGACGATCCGGTCGCGCTCCGCGGCCTGCTCGCGACGCTGTCGGAGGTGGACTTGCCGCTCGTGTTCCCGGTGCACCCGCGCACGCGCAAGCGGATCGCCGACGCCGGGATCGCGCTGTCGGATCGCTGGCAGCTGATCGATCCGCTCGGCTACCTCGACTTCATGCGGCTGACGTCGTCGGCGCGCGTCGTGCTCACCGACTCGGGCGGCGTGCAGGAGGAGACGACCGTGCTCGGCGTCCCGTGCATCACGCTGCGCGAGAACACCGAGCGGCCGATCACGTGCGACGAGGGCACCAACCAGCTCGTCGGCACCCACCGCGAGGCGATCCTCGCGGCGTACGCCAGGATCGACGACGTGCGGCGCGCGGCGAAGATCCCGAACCTGTGGGACGGCAAGGCCGCGGCGCGCATCGTCGCCCTGCTCGGCACCTACTTCACCGCCTGACGTCGTGAAGACCCGCGTTTACCTCACGATCGACACCGAGTGTGCGGAGGAGCGCGGCGCCTCCGACCCGGTGCTCGGCTGGGATGTCCGGGTGTGGGGCCGGTTCGGCAACCAGCAGCGCGCGCTCGGGATCGAGCTGATCATGGACGAGCTCGCGCGCACCAACACGCGCGCGACGTTCTTCACCGAGGCGCTCGGCTCGGCGTATTTCGGCGAGGCCGAGCTCGCCAAGGTCTGCGGCGCGATGCTCGCGCGCGGCCACGACGTCCAGCTGCACACCCACCCGCGTCAGGCGCGCGCGAACTATCGCTCGCTCGGCCTGCCCCCCGCCTCCGACGACATCGGCGACTACGACCTGGCGACGCAGACCGCGATGCTCCAGGAAGGCGTCGCGATCCTCACGCGCTGTGGCGTGCCGGCCGCCTCGCTGCGCGCGTTTCGCGCGGGCAACTACGGCGCCAGCAACACGACGTGGGCGGCGATGCAGCGCGCCGGGCTGATCGTCAGCTCGAACTACAACCCGTGCTACTTCGAGAAGAACTGCAAGACGCGCTCGGACCGCGCGTCGGCGGGGCTGTTCCAGGCCGAGCACGGCGTGTGGGAGCTGCCGATCACGACGTTCGTCGAGCGCGGCGGCGGGCATCGGCACGCGCAGATCACGGCGATCTCGGCGGGCGAGACGCGCGCGCTGCTCGATGACGCCCACGCCGCCGGCATCGCGGAGGTCACGATCGTGACCCACTCGTTCGAGCTGTATCACCACGATCGCGTGGGTGGGGGAGCGGGGTACGGGCGCCCCAATACGCTCAACATCCTGCGGCTCCGCGCGCTGTGTCGGTACGTCGCCGACCATCCGGAGCGGTTCACGTTCGACACCGTCGGCGCGCTCGCGCAGCGGATCGCCACGGGGCAGGAGACGCCGCCGCCCTCGCCGGGCCTGCCCGTCGTCCACGGCCACGATCGCCACAAGCTGCGCCGGCTCGTCGAGCAGACGTTCAAGCGGCTCGAAGCGCGCGCCCGCTGGTCACCGACCCTCGTGTAGTGCGGTAGCCTGCGCGCAATGATGCGCGGTGAAAACGTCGTCTGCTTCGCGAAGGACTGGAACGAGGATCCGACGAGCAACAACCACGTGATGCGCGAGCTGGCGCGCGCGAACAAGGTGCTGTGGCTCAACTCGATCGCGACCCGCGTGCCGAGTCTGACCTCGAGCGGGGACGTGTCGAAGATCTTCCGCAAGCTCAAGTCGTTCGCGCAGGGGCCCGTGCACATCGAGAATGGCCTCGACGTCTACACGCCGATCGTGCTGCCGTTCCCGCACAACCCGATCGCCGGCAAGGTCAACGAGCAGATCCTCGACAAGAGCATCCGGCTGCTGCGGAGCCGTCGCGACATGAAGAACTTCCAGATGTGGACGTTCTTGCCGACGACGAGCAAGTACATCGGCAAGCTCGGCGAGTCGTTCAACGTCTACTACTGCATCGACGAGTGGTCGCACTTCAGCAACCTGCCGAAGGACAAGATCATCGCGATGGAGAACGATCTCTGCCGACGGGCCGACATCGTGTTCGCGACCGCGACCCGCCTGCTCGAGCGCCGCGCGCACTTGAACCCCGAGACCCACCTCGCGCTGCACGGGGTCGATCAGGCGCACTTCGCCCGGGCGCTCGCGCCCGAGACCAAGATCGCCGACGACATCGCGCACCTGCCGCGCCCGGTCATCGGCTTCATCGGCCTCATCCAGGACTGGGTCGATCTCGAGCTGATCCGCTACCTGGCCGAGCGTCGCAAGGACTGGACGATCGTCCTGGTCGGCAAGTCGCTCGTCGATCTGGCACGTGTGGCGGGCCTGCCGAACGTGAAGATCCTCGGCCGCAAGCCCTACGAGACGCTGCACGAGTACTGCAAGGGCTTCGACATCGGGCTCATCCCGTTCGTCAAGAACGAGCTCACGCTCAACGTGAACCCGATCAAGCTCCGCGAGTACCTCAGCGCGGGGCTGCCCGTCGTCTCGACGGACATCCCCGAGGTCGCGCGCTACGTGTCGAGCCACGGCGGCATGGCGAACGCGTGCGCGGTCGCGACCGCGCCCGACGAGTTTCACGACGCGATCGATCGCCTGCTCGCGGCGGACTCGCCGGCGGCCCGCAAGCAGCGCAGCGACGCGATGCTCGAGGAGACCTGGGAGCGCGTCGTCGCGCGCGTCGGCGATCACGTGATGCGCGTCAAGACGAAGCTCGGCAAGTAGCGCCGCTAACTCAGCGAGCGGGGTGAGGCGCCGGCTTGACCGGGGCCGGCTTCGCGATCGGCTTCGCGATCGGGAGCGGCCTGGGGGTCGGCTTCACGATCGGGTTCGGTTTCGGGGTCGGCTTCGCGATCGGTTTCGGTTTCGGCTTCGCGATCGGCCTCGGTTTCGGGGTCGGCTTCGCGATCGGGGTCGGGGTCGGGGTCGGCTCGAGCACCGGCGGCGGCGGCGTCGCAGGTGGTGTCGTCGTCACGGGCGGAGTCGGCGCGGCCGTCGCGCTCCCTGGCGCCGGCGGGGCTGGCCGCGCGGGCTCGTCGATCGTCGGGGGCGGTGGTGGCAGCGGTGGCAGCGGTGGCGCGGGCGACGTGGAGGTGACGAGCCTCGCCACGATGACGAGCACGGCCACGCAGCCGATCACGATCAGCGCGATCCTGAGGCGGCGCTGTTGCAGCAGCGTGTCCTCGTCGGTCGCGGCCACCGGCCGGATCCGCAGCGTCCCGTCGTCGCGCGAGACGCTCGGTCGAACCAGGAGAGGTGCGATCGGGGGCGCGATCGGGGGTGCGATCGGGGGCGCGATCGGGGGCGCGATCGGGGGTGTGAGGTAAGCGGCCAGCGGAGGACGCAGCGGCAGCGGCCCGAGCGGCGCGGTGGGCTCGCCACCCGGGTCGAAGGCAAGCGCGGGGGTCGCGATCGTGGCGCTCTCGAGGTCACTCGTCGGAGCGATCGTGGCCGGCTCGAAGTCACGCGCGGGGGTCGCGACCGTGGCCATCTCGAGATCGTCGGCGTCCTCGCCGAGGATGCGGGCCATCGCATCGTCTTGTCGGGTGTCGTCCGGCTCGGGCACGCTCGGGGGCACGATCTTCGGCAAGATCGGGGGCTTCACCGGCGGCGCGGTCGGCTGACCACCGGTCGGTGGTCGATTCGCCACCGTCGGCGAGGTCTCGCGCGCGCTGCGCCGCGGCTTCGTCACCGGCGAGCCGAGCGGCGGGCTCCTGGTGAGCACCGCGATCACCGCGTTCTCGGTGGCGTCGTCGACGTCGTCCACGTCGTCGTCGGGATCGGGCTCCTCGATCTCGGCCGGAAAGATCGAAGGCTCGTCGTCGGTCAGCGGCGTCGTGCCGGACAGCTCGCCGATGTGATCGCCGAGCGACCGTCCCGCGCGCTGCGCGTCCTGCCAGTCGGTGATCTCCTGGGCGAACAGCTCGCCGAGGAAGCCGGCGAGTGCGCCCTCGGTCTGATCGAGCTTGCGCGCGC
>JAPLLF010000476.1 GCA_026387715.1 Pseudomonadota bacterium | reverse complement strand
GGTGAGGTAGAGGCCCACATCGTCGATATCGTCGTAGCGGGTTTGCAGGCCGACTTCGTTGTCGAGCTTCAGGCCGAGCAAGATGCTGCTGAGCTTGTAGCTGGCGCTGCCGCCGTAGACGTTGCGCTTGTCCGATTGGTTGAACTGGTCGCCGTTGACCGGATCGTCGAGGAAATAGGTGAAGTTGGAGAACAGCTCCAGCCGGTAGCGGAACGCAAAGGCGGCGACGGTGAGCGTGCCCGGCCCCAGCTTGCGATCGGCCCCACCCGAGAAATTGATGCGGTGGCTGCGACCGCCATCGGTGGGGTCGATGGAGCCCAGACGGTCGATCAGTCCCTGGTCCACCGCCCGCTGCGGGATCTGGTCCGGCGAGCGATTGCGGGTGCTGAAACCGGTGGCTGCAAGATGGTAGCCACCCAGGTCATCGCGCTGGCTGTAGCGCAGCACCAGATTGCCCTTGTTGTAGTCCTGGCCCAGGTCGTAAGGGCCATCGTAGTGCACGTATTCCGCGCCGTAGACCAGATCGCCTGCGCCGACTTTGTAGGAGCCGACGCCGAGCAGCCGGCCGTCGGCTTGCGCGATCAGCACCGCGGGCGACCGCGTCGCGCCCTCGAGCGCGCGCCCGACGGCCTCGAACGTCGCCGCCGGCGCGGCCTGCACGAGCAGCACGCGGTCGGCCGGCGCGGTCGCCGGATCGGTCGCGTAGGCGGCCGAGGGCGTCACCCGCCACGGCTGCTTCGCGCCGATCGTGAAGTCGCACGCCACCTCGGTCTCGGCGGCGAGCGAGGTCGCGCCGGTCTCGAGCTGGACGAGCGCGCTGCCGATGCAGGTCTCGACCTTGGCGTCGCCGAGGCCTCCCACGCGTGCCGCGACCACCGTCCCCGTCGACGCGATCCGGAGCATGGCGCGCACGCTGCCATCGCCCGTCGGCGGCGCGCAGAGCTGGAGCTGGCCGAGCTTGGGAGAGATCGCGCCGCGGGTGCGCTCGCCCAGGCCAGGCGCAGGCAACACCGGGATCGTCGCGAACGGCGTCCACGCGGTCACGATCGTCGGGCCGTGCGTCGGGTTCGGGGCCGCGAGGCGGGGCGCGCTGGTCGCGAGCGTACAGCCCTCGACCACCAGCGGGCGCCCGCGCGTCGCCGGCGGTCGGGCCGGCGGATCGGCCTTGCCCTGACAGGCGCCGAGCGACGCGGAGATCACGACCAACGCGACGCGAGCGACCATGGCGCCGATCATGGCACGTGACAGCGCGAGAACGCGCCGAGCATCACGCGCTGAAACCCGACCCGACGCGCGAGCGCGGCCACCGTGGCGACGTCGCGCACCGACACCTCGGGATCGTGCGCGATCCCCACCGTGGTCGCGCAGGCGCGGCGGCGGCAGTAGGCCGCGAACCCGCGCAGCATGGTCTCGACGGCGCTCGGGTCGGCGAGCTTCGCGTGGGTCTCGCGCTGATCGACGCAGCTCGTGACCGTATCGCCGCGCAGCTCGACGGACGGGTGCGGCGTCGTCGTCTCGTTCTCCGCCTCGTCGACGGAGGCCGTGTTGCGCCCGACGCCGACGTACGCGAGGCCGTGGCCGTCACGCGTCGCGATCAACGTCGCGGTGCCCTCGGCCGCCCACTGCAGCGCCAGGCCGAGCTGCGCGGCGCGCGCGGCCGGATCGACGACGACGAGGTAGGTGGTCTCCGCGGGCAGCGGCTCGGGATCGCCGTCGCTCGCCGTGATCGAGAGCTCCCCGCTGCGCACGGTCGTCGCCGTGACGTCGATGCGCTGGTAGGGCTCCGGCGAGACCCGCCACGGGCGTGCGTCTCCGCGCCCCAGATCGCACGCGAGCTCGCTGTAGCCGCCCGGCGGGACGACGAGGTAGAGATCGCCGAGCACCTCGGCCACGCAACGCTCGACCGGCGCGTCCCCGAGCCCACCGACCCGGGCCTCGGTCAGCGCCCCATCGTGCACGAAGCTGAGCATCGCGCGCATCGAGCCCGTCGCCGAACCCGCGCCGAAGCAGGCGTCGAGCTCGCGCATGCGGGCCTTGATCGCGGCCTCCGCCGCCCGGCTCGCCGTCTCCCCGTGCTCGTCGTCGAGCTCGCGGTCGAGCGCGGCGTATGGCGTCCACGGCGTGGTCGCCGCGTCGTCGACGAGCAACGACGACGGCGCGCTCGGCCCGTGATCGAACGCGAACGGGTACGCGACGGCCGCGATCGCCGCCGGTGGGCGACCGAACGCGAGGCTCGCGAGCGTGGAGGTCACGCACGCGGCGAGCTCCCCCCGCCCCGTCGCGACCAGGCCCGTCGCCTTGCCGTCGGCCGTGATCGCGAAGCTCGCGACGACGCCGCCGCGCAGGGTCGGCGTCTTCTTCAACAGCTCGCCGTAGCACGACGCGATCGCCGGGAGATGCTCGCGGAGCGCCCGGCGGATCGGCGTCGCGCCGACGTGACCGGTCGCCGTGGCCGGGCCGATGGCGACGAACGGCTGCGGGAGCGAGCTGCGGCCGATGACGCCGGTGCCGAGCCGCCCCATCATCAGGCTCCCCTCCAGCGCACCGTAGGTCTCCTCGTGATCGATGTGATCCTCGGTCGGGATCCGCGGCAGCGGGTCGGCGAGCGCGCACCCGAGCAGGTGCATCCGCGGTGGCGGAGGGGGTGGCAGGCTGCCGCGCTCGCCGCCGTGACAGCCGACGGCCGCGACGAGCCCGAGCGCGCCGACGGCGATCAGCACGAACGCGCGCATCACTCCGCCGCCGCGGGATAGAGGTCGAGCGCGCCGGCCCACGCCTGCACCGCGCGCACGCGCGCCTCGCGCTCGGTCGGCACCACGATCGGACGACCGCGACCGTCGAGGACCAGGCCGGTGGAGCCGCCGCGCAGCGACCGCTTCACCTCCACTCCCGGGCCACCACCGACGTCGACGCCGCGCACCGGCGTGATCGTCGCGTTCGCCCGCGCGCCGTCGGCCAGCGGGAGACACGCCAGCTCGCCCGCCACCAGCGTCCGCCGCTGCGTCGTGCCATCCGGCAGCTCGAGCACGAGGTCGCACAGCGGCCCATGGCCGCGACCTCCCACGGGCGCGATGCAGGTGCCGAGGTAGACGAGGCAATCCTTCTCGAACACCTCGGTGGCCGCCACCGGGTGCACCGTCGAGAGCAGGCCGAGGTGCGGCATCATGAAGATCGAATCGACCGCGAGCTCGGTGATGCCCTCGGGGGCGAACGCGTCGATCATCATCATCATCGACTGCGCGCGCCGCGGCGCGTGCGACAGCACCCCGCCCGAGCCGACGAGCAGGTCGAGCTTCAGCATGTCGACGAGCGTATCGCTGTGCTCCACGCCGTCCATGCCTTCGCCGATCGCGCTCGTCTGCTGCGTGCCGCGCAGCTTCACCGCGAACGCGGCGTGTTGCACGAACGACAGCCGCAGCGCCTCGCGCGCGATCGCCTGCTCGATCTTGAGCTCCGCGAGCGTCTGCGGGATCGTCGTCGGGCGGATCATCTTGTTGCCGATCCGGTCGCGCAGCTCGTGCTCCTCGAGATCGAACGGCACCCAGCGCTGGATGTTCGCGATGCCCGCCTCGGCGAGCACGTTGGACACCGAGTAGCTCATCCCGAGGTTGGCCGACACCGTGCGGTTGAACACCCCGTCGAACACGCTGAACACGTCGGTGGTCGCCCCGCCGATGTCGACGCCGACGACGTGCTGCTTCGTGCGGCGCGCGAGGGTCTCGATGATGAGCCCCATCGCGCCCGGGGTCGGCATGATCGGGACGTCGGTCCAGCTCATCAGCTTGCCGTAGCCCGGCGCCTGCTGCATGACGTGCTCGAGGAACAGCTCGTGGATCGCGTCGCGGGCCGGCCCGAGGTTCTCGAGGTCGAGCGACGGCCGCACGTTGTCGACGATCTGCAACGCGACCCGACCCGCGAGCAGGTCGGTGACCTCGGCGCGCACCGCGCGGTTGCCGGCGAAGATCACCGGGAGATCGAAGCCCGTCCCGAGCCGCGGGCGCGGCTGCGCCGCCCGGAGCAGCTCGGTCATCGCGACGACGTGCTTGCGCGTGCCGCCGTCGGTCCCGCCGGCCAGCAGGATCATGTCGGGGCGGAGCTGGCGGATGCGCTCGATCTTCTCGTGCGGTAACCGCTTGTCGTTGGCCGCGAGCGCGTCCATGACGATCGCGCCGGCGCCGAGCGCCGCGCGCGCCGCGGACTCCGTCGTCATCTTCTTGACGACGCCGGCGACCATCATCTGCAGGCCGCCGCCGGCCGACGACGTCGAGATGTAGAGATCGACCCCGTGGTCGCCGACCTGCGGCCGGCTGATGATCGTCTCGCCCGTGGCGTCCTCCCCGAGGAACGTGCGACCGCGCAGCTCCTCGAGCTCGCGCACCGCGTTGACCACCCCGCGGGTGACGTCCTCGACGGGCGCCTCGACGGTGGTCGGCGCCTCGCCGCGCGACACGAGGCGGTACTCACCCGCGGCGTTGCGCTCGATCAGGATCGCCTTGGTCGTGGTCGAGCCACAGTCGGTCGCGATGACCGACCGGATCTCCGACCTGGTCTCCGGCGGCTCACCCGTTACTGACACTGGAGCGTGACACTACCGCTGCCGCCGAGCGAGGTCGACCACTGGGCCGTGGGCGTTCCGTCGAACGTGATCGTCATCGCCGCCCCGTTGAGGAAGTGGTGCGCGATCGTGCCCGTCGGGCAGCCCATCGCACAGCGCTCCAGGTCGACGTCGTTGCTGCGCTCGGCCGAGCCGCGCGCGCCCGACAGATCGGTCTGCCAGTGCCCGGCGACCGTGCCGCACGTCGTCGTCGGGTTCCACGTGATCGTGTAGTCGCCCTGGTGCTCGATCGCGTTGCCGCGCGGGCCGGTGCCCGAGCCGGTCGAGTGCACGACGACCTGCCGCTCGTCGCCCGTACGCGTGTACACGGCGGTCGCGTCGATCGCGAGGTCCGCGTTGTTCACCTGCAGCGACGCGCTCGTGGCGTGCACGTCGATCGAGGTCAGCGACGCGGTCACGGCCAGATCGACCTCGCCGGTCACGTGCGCCAGCCGGCGCGGGCCGGTGCAGTCGGTGTAGACGACGTGCACGTTGGCGCCCGAGGGCGTGGCCGAGACGCAGGTCGACGGCGCCCACCGCGCCTCGATGTTCGCGGCGATCCGGACCGCGATCTGATCCGCGGTGGCCGCGGTGAGCGCCTGGACGTCCGCGCCATCGAGCGCGCCCATCAACATGTTGCCCTCGGACTCGACCGACTCTTGCGAGTCGATGCTCTGCTCGGCAGTGTCCGAGGTGACGGCCGCGTCGCGGTTCATGCAACCGACGACGAGCGTGAGGGGGAGGAGCGAGAGCGAGAGGGAAAGCGAGGAGATCTTCATGCTGGACTCCTAGAGCAACCGACGAGCCAATCGTAGGTCCTCATGATCACACGAGCGCCACCCGAGCGGCGGGATCCCCACGTACCGGTCGCCACGAACGACGGGTACCTCGAGGTACCGGTCGAGCTCGTGGCCGCGAGACCTACATCGACTACATGCGGGCTTCGAGCCGGCGCGCGAGCTGCTCGGTCGAGCCACGAACCTCGAGCACCCGCTGGACCTGATCCCAGCGCCGGCCCGACCACATCAACACGACCATCGGTCGCAGGACGATCATCAGCTGACTGCCGACGAACGTCAGCGGCCGCATCGACTCGATGAAGAACAGCGCCGGCGTCGCCAGCCCGCGCGCCACGATCGCGTCGGCGAGCTCGTCGAGCATTGTGAGATCCTCGGGCCCGAGCGCCGGCTCCCCGGCCGGCGTGCTCACGCAGCCACCCGAGCGCGCAGCTGTGCGACCACCGCCGCCCGCGCGTCCCCCTCGGGAAGCAGCACGACGATGCCGCGGTAGCGGTCGAGCCAGCGCCGTGCGCGATACGGGCTGACGAAGGCCGCGGTCTTGCCGACCTCGAGGCGATGGAGCTCGCTCCATGGCCGGGTCCGGGTGACGAACAGGCGACGCTCGCGGAGGCGCTCGTCGTCGAGCACGTAGTGGGTCGGCGCGAGGAACGGCGTGATCGCCACGACGAGCAGCACGATCGCGATCACCGCGAGCAGCGCCGAGCCCAGCCCGACCATGATCGCCCACGCCGAGGTGAGGATCACCATCGCCGCGAGCGCGGCATCCTGGGGCCGACGCTTCGCGGGATGCACCGTCCAGGTCAGCGGCCTTTCCATACCGGCTTGCGCTTGCCGAGGAACGCCGCGATGCCCTCGCGGGCATCTTCGAGTGACAGCACGCGGCCGAGCTCGCCTTCCAGCATGCGCAGGGCGGGCTCGAAGTCGAGATCCGCCGCGCGGTAGAACGCGCGTAGCCCGAGCGCCACGGCCGCGGGGCTGCGCTCGGCGATCGAGGTCGCCAGCGCCATCACCTCGGACTCGAGCTCGGCGGCCGGGACGCTCCGATTGACGAGCCCCATCGCCACCGCCTCGCCCGCGGTGTACTTGCGGCCGGTCAGCATCATCTCGAGCGTCGCCTTGCGCCCGATGTTCCGCGTGATCTCGGCGGTGATCATCATCGGCCACAGCCCGACGGCGATCTCGGTGGTCCCGAACGTGGCGTCGTCGGAGGCGATCGCGAGATCGCACGCGACCATGAGGCCGAGCCCACCGGCGAGGGCCGGTCCGTTCACCATCGCGATGATCGGCTTGCCGAGGTCGTGCATCGCGAGGAACAGCTCGGGCAGGGTGGCCGTCGGGCCGCTCGGCGCGCCCATCGCCGACAGATCGCCCCCGGCGGAGAACGCCGTCCCCGCGCCGGTCAGCACGACCACGCGGACCGTGGCGGTGTCGCGGATCTGGGCGAGCGCCGCGACCAGCTCGCCGCAGGTCGCCGGGTTGATGGGGTTCCGCTTGTCGGGACGATCCAGCGTGACGCGCGCGATCGGGCCCGTGACGTCGACGAGGATCGTGGCCATGCCGCGGGTGTAACACGAGACGTGATACGCTCCTGGGCGATGCGCTTTGCGTTCGCGTTGGCTCTCGCGCTTGCCGCGGCCGCGTCTCCCGCGCGTGCGGATACCAACGACCTCGTGCTGTCGCGGCTCGCGACCCTCGAGCCGGGCACCGCGAATTACGTCCCGCAGAACCAGGAGTTCCGCTCGCTCGCTTCTCAGCTCGGCGTCGCGCTCGCGCCGCACATGCTGACGCCGGCCGACACGACCGGGTTCGCGGGCTTCCAGTTCACGGTCGACCTGTCGACGACGACGATCGACAGCGGCGCGGCGTACTGGCGGGTCCGCGAGGGCACCGATCCCACGATGACCGGCACGGGGGGCAACACCCTGCAGACGGTCGGCATCTTCGCGCGCAAGGGCATCTGGTTGCCCGTGCCGTCGTTCGAGGTCGGGCTCGGTGCGGTCCACCTCGTGGACTCGAACGTCTGGACCGGCCAGCTCTACGCCAAGCTCGCGCTCGTCGAGGGTTATCATCAGCTACCGCTGCCGAGCCTCGCGGTGCGCGGCGGGGTGTCGCGCATGATGGTGCAGCGCGAGCTCGACCTGACCGTCGCGTCGCTCGACATCATGGTGTCCAAGCACATCGGCATCGGCGACACCTGGCGCCTCGAGCCGTTCGCCGGCTGGGACCTCCTGATGATCGTGCCGCGCTCCGAGGTCATCGATCCGACGCCCACCATCGATCCGCTCGTGATGGGCAACGAGGAAGACAGCAAGAAGAACTTCGTCTTCAAGGATCAGGACAACATCTACCGGCAGCGCATCGTGCTCGGCGCGAAGTTCCGCTACCACGTCGTCCAGCTCACGCTCGAGGCGGCCTGGGCGCTGCGCGGGCAGTCCGTCGACGATCGCCCCGGCGTGAGCACGCCGTGCACGGAGGCGTCGTCGACGACCGAGTGCGACGCGACCGACACGGCGGCGGCGCAGCGAACGTTCTCGCTCGCGGCCGGCTTCGACTTCTAGCCGGCCAGCTCGTCACGGCTAGTTGACGGTGATCGTGCCCTTGAAGGCGTGCGGTCCGCAGTGGAACCCGTAGGTGCCCGCGGCGGTGAACTTCAGGCACTTGGTCTCGGTGAAGTCGACCTTGAGGCCGGCGTCGCTGCCGGTCGGATCGGGGACGACGTTGTGCGCCCCCGGCATCGTGAACTTCACGGCGCCACCCACGGCGATCGTCTGCGCGTTCGGCGTGTAGGCGTTGGTCCCGTTGGCCGCGGTGATCTCGGGCTCACCGCCGACACAGGTGACCGTCTCGACCTTGGCGGCCACCACCGGCGCGTCGATGGTCGGGGTGGCACCGTCGTCGCCGCAGGCACCGAGGACGGGAGCTGAAAGCAGGAACAGGATCGCGAGCTTCATCGGGTTCTCCAAAAAGGCCGAAGATACCCGAGTCAGCTCACTCGGGGCGCGTGACCGGGCCTGGTTCGCTCGCGGTCGCGCGCGGGGACTCGACCGGCCCGCTCTCGTGCGTGGCTGACTTCTTCGCTCGCTTGTCCGCATGCTTGCCGGTCGGCTTGTCGGTCTGCTTGGCGACGCGCTTGGACGCCTTGCGCTTGGCTTGCGCCGGCATGTCCGAGGCGACCTTGCCGTCGTCATGTGCGTGCTTCGGCCTGGACTTCGCCTTCGGCTCGGCCTGCTCGACCTTTTCGGTCCTGACGGCCTTCTCGGTCCTGGCGGTCCTGGTCTTCGCGGTGGGCTGCTCGGTCTTCTCGGTCGTCTCGGTCTTCTCGGTCTTGGCGACCTTGTCGGTCTTCTCGGTCTTCGCGTCGGTCTTCGCGACCTTGTCGGTCTTCTCGGTCTTCGCGACCTTGTCGGTCTTCTCGGTCTTCGCGTCGGTCTTCGCGACCTTGTCGGTCTTGTCGGTCTTCTCGACCTTGTCGGTCTTCTCGGTCTTCTCAGCCTTCGCGACCTTATCGGTCTTGTCGGTCTTCGCGACCTTCGCGACCTTCGCGACCTTCGCGGTCGGCTCGGTCGTCACGACCTTGGCGGGCTTGACGACCTTCGGCTCGGGCTGCTCGTCGAGCGCGAGCTTCTCGGGCTTCTCGGGCTTCTCGGTCTTCTCGGTCTTCGCCACCTTCTCGGCCTTCGCCACCGCGGGCGGGACCACCGTCGTGGCAGCGACGCTGTCCGGCTCCTCGGCGGGCATCGCATCGCCGGCGTCATCCGTGCCCTCCTTCGCGTCGGGGGTCTCGCGCGCGTCCGACTTCACCGTTGGCTTCGTCGTCGGAGTCGCCGGCGTCGCCGGCTTGAGCGCGTCGTCGTCGACGTCATCGGCCGGATCCGTCTCGTCCGAGGCATCCTCGGGGACGTCCACGCTCGCCGTCCCCGTCGCGTGCTGCCCGGCGATCCGGCCGCGCATGCCACGCGGCGTCTTGCCCCACTGCTCCGCCGCGCGCGGCGAGCGACCCGGATCCTTGACCGTGTAGACGATGACCTTCTGGCCCTTGGTCAGCACCGTGTCGTAGGAGATCCGGTTGATGCGCGCGAGATCGTGCGAGCCCATGCCGTAGCGACGCGCGATGTCCGCGAGCTTCTCCTTGCCCTGCGCGACGTACTCCGCGCGCACGCGCCCCGTGCGCTGCTCCGCCAGATCGAGGTGCTCGGCGGAGCCCCGCGTGACGACGATCAGATCCGCATCGTCGAGCAGCATGATGCGGTGCTTGTCGGCGTCGAACGTCGGCGCGACCCACGCCAGCAGCACCATCTTGGGGTGGAGGTTGGCGTCCTCCTCGAGCCCGTTCCACGTCGCGATCTCGGTCCGCGCGACGCCGAACGCCTTCGCGATCGAGCCCAGGCTATCGCCGGTGACGACGCGATAGAACACCCGGCGCTTGCCGGGGACCTTCGCTTCCTTGTCGGGCACCGCCACGATGAGCTGCTCGCCGTCCTTGTGATCGATGCCGCTGCCCAGCACTCGTGCCCGACGACGTTGAGCTTCTTGAGCGCGGCGAGCGAGAGGCCGAACGTCCTCGCGACGTCCTCGAAGCGCTCGCCGTGCGCCACGACGTACGCGTCCATGCCGTCCCAGTCGGTCTGCAGCTCGACCAGCTTCTGCTGGAACATCGGCTTGGCACCCGCCGGGACGCGCACGACGTAGCCCGGATCGCCGGGCGGCGTGCGCCCGTGCCGCAGCTGCGGGTTGAGCTTCTTGATCACGTCCTCCGACGTCCCGGACGCGCGCGCGATCACCGCGAGCGACATCGACGTCGGGATCGCGACGTCATCCCACTGCTCGGCGGGGACCTCCTTGAGACCCTCGAACTTGAAGGCCGCGCGGTTGTGCCCGACGATCGCCGTCGCGAGGACCTTCGGCGTGTAGAGGCACGTCTCCCACGGGATGCCGTTCTCGAGCGCGCACCTCGTCGACCCAGCGATCCTCGCGGAGCCCGTAGATCCGCCCGCCCTCCGGCATGAACTGCCAGAGCCCGAGCGCGCCGGCCGACGACGAGTCCTGCGGGTCGTAGCCCGATTCGATCATCGCGACGTAGAGCAGGTCGGACGGCAGCTTCGCCTTGCGCAGGTACGCCAGGATCATGTCGCGGTAGCGACCCTGCGCGACCAGCCAGCTCTGGATGATCGCGCGCCCCCGCGGATCGTCGTGATAGAAGACGAGGTAGTCGACGAGCTTCTGCGACCACTTCACCGGGAGGTCGGGCAGCTCCAGGCCATCGAGCCACGGCGCGTCCGGCCGCAGCTCGCTGGGCTTCTTGACGAGCTTGACCGGGCCGGGCTCGACCCGGCTCTGGGGTGGCGTCCGTTCGCTGACCCACGGATCACGCCCCGGCGGCGGGAACGCCTCGAGCTCGAACTCGCGCAGCGCGTCGCCCGCATGCGCGCAGGTCGCGTCGGTGGCGCAGCCGCGCACCGCGCGCCGACCATCGAGCTGCTGGTTGAGCGCGGGAGGCCCGCTGGCGATCGGGGGGACGACCTGAGGACCGCTCGTGACCGGCGTTGGTTGCGCACCGGCGCGGCCCGTCCAGAGCGCCGCGACAAGCCCGACCGTTGCTGCGAGGTGGCGCATGGCGTCGAACATAGGCGAGCCCTCTGCCCTGCCCAAGTTTCGGTGCTTCGCTTTTAATGTGATTGAAGGTGGACGCCCGGAGATCGATGCTAGGGTGCCCCAACTTGTTCGCTTCGCTCACGAACACCGGCGAAAGCCGGGCTCGTAGGCTTCGCCTACTTCTCAACTTCTCAGGAGTCTCCAATGCCCGGTATGGGCGAGCTCGTAATCATTCTGCTGATCGTCCTCGTCCTGTTCGGTGCCAACAAGCTTCCTGGGATCGGTGATGCGCTCGGCCGCAGCATCCGAAACTTCAAGAAGGCA
>JAPLLF010000288.1 GCA_026387715.1 Pseudomonadota bacterium | reverse complement strand
CGAACTTCGCCTTCACCTGCTGCTCGAGGGCCGCGGCGTCGATGTCGCCGACGACGATGACCGCCATCAGGTCCGGGCGGTACCAGCGCTGGTAGAGCTTCTTGAGCGGCTCGGCGGTCGCGCCGCCGATCACCTCGGGGGTGCCGATCGGCAGCCGCTGCGCGTACTTCGAGCCCTGGTAGGCGACCGGCAGGATCTGCTGCAGCATGCGGAACTGCGAGCTGTTGCGCGTGCGGCGCTCCTCCTCGATGATCTTGCGCTCGTCGATGACCTCCTTGGGATCGAACGAGACGTCGGCCGACCAGTCGCGCAGGACGTCGAGCCCCTTGGCCACGGTCTTGGGATCGTCGGTCGGCACCATGAGCTGGTAGACCGTCTCGTCGAACGAGGTGTACGCGTTGAGGTCGGCGCCGAACTTCATGCCGCTGCGCTCGATGAAGTCGATGATCTCGTGCTTGGGGAACCGCTTGGTGCCCTCGAACGCGATGTGCTCGAGGAGGTGCGCCATGCCGCGCTGGTCGTCGTCCTCGAGCACCGACCCGGCGTTGACCGCGAGCCACAGCTGCACGCGCTGCTCGGGCTTCTTGTTCGCCTTGACGTAGTAGCGCAGGCCGTTGGGCAGGACGCCGGTCTTGATCGAGGCGTCGAGCGCGAGCGGCGCGGTCTCGTCGACGGGCTTGGTGACCGCGGGGCCGGTCGCGGCGGAGCCGGAACCGGAGCCAGCATCGGAGCCGGCAGACCCCTTGCCCGCGAGCTCGCCGGTGGTCGGCGCGGCCTTGGGTTTCGGGCCACAGGAGACGCCCGCGCCAAGGGAGGACACGGCGACGAGAGCGACGAACGCACGCATGGATCGCATGCGCCGGACCATACCGAACCTAGTCGTCGCTGCGGCTCGATCGGTTCGCTTTGATCGTCGACGCGTGTCGCTTGTCGGCGACCCGCCGGCGCTTGGCGCCCTTCGACGGCTTGGTCGCGCGGCGCGGCTTGGGCCGGTCGAGCGCGGCACGCACGATCAGCACGAGCTTGTCGGTCGCGTCCGCGCGGTTCTGGAGCTGGTCGCGGGTCCGGGTCGACGTCACGATCAGCTCGCCGTCACCACTCAGCCGGCTGCGCAGCTTCTGGAGCAGCCACGCGCGATCGTCCTCGGACAGCGCCGTCGACGTCGTCGGGTTCCACCGCAAGTCGACCTTGCTCGAGACCTTGTTGACGTTCTGGCCGCCCGGCCCGCCGGATCGCGAGAACGCGATCGACAGCTCGGCCGCGGGGATGGTTACCCGCGGGGTGATGACGAGATCATCGGACACGACACGCCGCTCACTTTTTCCACCGGCGAAAGCCGGGCTCGCTCGCTTCGCTCACTTCTCTGTCGCCGGCTTCTTCTTGCGCTTCGACGTCGGGCCCTTGGCGGCCTCGTCGTAGACGCGCATCTCGGTCTCGGCGGTGGTCTGCACGGCCTCGAGGTAGAGCGACGTCAAGCTGATGTGATCGCCGCGGAGCGACTCGTAGTACTTCTGGCGGTCGATCGAGTGGACGATCGCGATCGGATAGCCAGCCTCCTGGAGCAGGAGGTTCGACACGATGCGGATCGTGCGCCCGCTCTCCTTGGCCCACGGGAAGATGCCCATGAAGCGGGAGTGCAGGGTCGCCACGCGATCGATCGCGTGCAGGTGCTTGGTCGCCGGGTCGTCGATCCACTCGCCGAGCTTGCGCATCGAGGGGAGGATCTTCTCGGGCGGCGCGATGTCGTGATAGTAGAGCCGGTGGAGCGGGTTCTCCTTGCGGAACGGGAGGCCCTTGGCCTTCTCGTCCGGTGCGAGGATCGCGTAGAGGTCCCGGATCGTATCGAGCTTGAACGGCTTCTTCTTGTTGGCCGCCTGCTCCGCCGCGAAGTTACATGCGTCATCGAACCGGCGGATCTCTTGGGACCGCCACGCGGTCACGATGCGCTCGACCTCGCTGAAGCGAGCGTCGATATCTTCCGTCTCTTTGTACCTAAGCACTTGTTATTTCCGCGAAATGAGCATGCACTCTACGAGACGCGATCCGGATCGTCAAGGAAACGTGCGGAGATGTCGGACACATAGGTGGGTTTCGTGAGCCACGAGTCGGTCCTGTTCGCCCCGACGATCGAGGCGCTATCCCCTTGTGATGGCGAGGTTTTTGTCGACGGAACCCTGGGATGGGGTGGGCACGCGAGCGCCCTGGTCGCGCGGGGAGCCCGCGTGATCGGGATCGATCGCGACCCGGACGCCCTCGCGGCTGCCCGGGAGCGGTGCCCGGCGATCGAGGCTCATCATGGTCAATACAGTGAAATCCCTCGGATTCTAGGCGAGATCGGGATCTCGCGGGTCGATGGCCTGCTGCTGGATCTGGGGGTGTCCTCCCCCCAGCTCGATCGCGCCGAGCGCGGGTTCTCGTTCGCCCGATCCGGCCCGCTCGACATGCGGATGGACCCGACCCGTGGTCCGACCGCGCTCGAGTTCCTGCGGGCGACCGATGCGACCGCTCTGGCGAACGTGCTCTTCGAGTACGGCGAAGAACGTCACAGCAAGAAGATCGCCCGGCTGATCGTGGACGCGATCGCGGCGGATACGGTCCACACGACGCTCGACCTCGCGGCCGTGATCGCCAAGGGCATCCCGTTCTCCGAGCAGCGGAAGTCGAAGATCCACGCCGCGACCCGGAGCTTCCAGGCGATCCGCATCGCGGTCAACGCCGAGCTCGACGAGCTGGCCACCTTCCTGGCGTGGTTCCCCGACCTGCTCGCGCCCGGCGGGCGGTGCGCGGTGATCTCGTTCCACTCGCTCGAGGACCGGCTGGTCAAGAACGCGTTTCGCGACCTCGCGTGGACGACGTCGCTGCCCGAGCGGTTCGCCGTCGATCAGGGCGAGCGCGTCCACGCGGTGTGCGAGCCGATCGTGCGCAAGGCGGTGGTGGCGACCGACGAGGAGATCGCCCAGAACCCGCGGGCTCGCAGCGCGCGGCTGCGGGCGGTGCGGCGCACCACGGCGCCGAACCTGCCGATGATCCGGCCCGGATCGTAAACGGAAACGGAAACGAAAACGTAAAGTGCGCCAGGACAAGCCTGGTCGGAGAGGAAGGCATGTAACAGCCGAAACTTCGAAGAG